>NZ_MKXT01000044.1:0-11111 GCF_001913985.1 Corynebacterium sp. S5S1 | reverse complement strand
ACGGTCCGGGCCGACGCACCCCTCGGCCCGGTACCAACTACCCGGAACACGACAGTACCGAGTCCCCAGAACACCGGTACCAAAAACTCGCATCTGACAGTCAGGGCACGATGTTTGCTTATGGGCACCCCAATCCGGACGCGGTGATCGTCAACCGGGTCTTCGAGACGGCCTGAGAACGCCGGCACGCAGCGGCCATCAGGAAATGAGAAACTGGGTCGTCTCGGCTCTCCGCCCAACTTTGCAACAGCACCGCTACACTGACCCAAGCAGCATAGCTAACCCCCGACGTGTCTACTTTCCGGGGGCCAGGCCCCGACAAACTGGAAACCGCTAGTAAGAAACGCGCAAAAGCTGCGAGGAGTGTCCGGCTGACTATCGCGGGTGTTTATTCAAGCAGAAGCGGAGATAGGTGGGTGGCTGACTATTCAGAGCGAGATGAAAGAGTTTGGAGTATTGAGGCAGACTATTAATCACGCGTCAAAGGCAGCGGGGATCTCCCCTAGGGGACGCAGGCGAAAGCCGGACTAAACGTATCAGAACGTTATTCGAGGAGCTTGCTGTAGTGCGGGCGAGCTTTCATCACATGGATTAATAGTTCGTCCCCATCGGAGGCAACAACAACGACGGTTTCCAGCAGTCGAGCATGGGTATCAAAACCGAGGCGGAGTTCCCTCCACTGGCCAGGGTTATCGTCAAGAGGCTCTATCCACAGCGGATAGGAAGCTGCATGGATTCCATCGGCTTCTGCGATACCGTGCTTAGTGGCAGATTTGGCTGCTTTCATGCCGCCGTGAGCGTGCTGATTGCTTGGCGAACAAGCTCAGATCGGGTGAGATTCTTTTTCGTAGCTAGGCGATCTAGAGCGCTAAGTTCATCGACAGTGAGGCGTACAGCAACGACCTGAGCAGGCTCCGCCCCGCGACCGGGGCGTCCGCGTCCGCGCTTTTTCAACACTTCTGGATCGTAGCCTTCTTCCGCTTCGGAAACCCACGTGTCGAGTTGATCTTGAGTGATGTTCACAGGCATGAAAATATCGTATAACGAAAATTGTTTACTGTCGATACATTCCGTATTAACACTCGGCGGAAGTCAAACTCCCACAGGAGTGACGTAAGGGGCGATCCCGGAGTAGGGGGTCATACCATAAGCAATATACGGTTCTCCTTCCGTTAGGCAGTTAGGTAACCTCTCACTTGAAGAAGACTGGTCAGTGAGGGTTTCTTATAGGCTTTGGGAGTTTTGGCGGTATTTGTTTATCGATGTGCTGTTTCATTTCCGAACCTAAACTTCTGTTAATGGGGAATACTGCCAGCTACACGGATGTGTGTGGCCTGACAGTTTCGTTGAATTCGTCGTAGACTGAGCAGGCCTCATACGTCTCATCAATACCTAATTAAGTAGGAGCAAAATGAGTTCTTATAAAGACATCACGACTTTCTCCACTCCCATGCTCGTCAAGTCTCTGGATACGTTGGAGATTTCTGCGGGAGAGGACAACGGCAAGTGGGGCTCCCAATTTCCGCAAGGTGTTGCCATCTTCGTTCCCGACGGCGAGTATTTTACTGTTCGCATTGAGTCTTTTGGAACAATCCCGTCGGACAAGAAGCTGGTGGTAATGAACGCTATTAATGCGACGAATGACAACCTGGCTTTCGGCAAAGTGGTTCCTAATCTCATCGAGGGACGCCGGACGATTGTCTTCCGCAATCACTTCAACTTCACCCAAGGTGTTTCCCAATTCCAGCTGGATACGCTCATCGACGCCAGCTTGCATGTCGGGTTCAACGCGCTGGGAAAGATTGAAGAACTTTTTGAAGGAACGGAGTAAGACCATGGGACTGTTTGGAAAGAAGAAGCCAGCGTTGCGTGAAGCATCCGTCGCGTCTATTGGGGAGGCACTTTCAACTCAGGGGCTTGACTGCTCGCAACTGTCGACTGGTGGGTTGCTGACTCAGGTCAATGGGGTTCCTATCTACATCGTTGATCAAGACACGAATATTGGTATTGGTGGGATGATCCAGGCGCGTCAGTCCGAAGCAGCGGATCTTAATTGGATTAGCGACTTTAATAATCGTGCGCTGTGGCCGGTTGTCTTCCGTGCAGACCAGCAGACTGCGAGTGTTATCCACGCTGAGCATCGAATCATTAAGTACCTTGAGTACTCCGAAGCACAGTTGCGTGACGAAGCTCTGCTTGGAGCCCAGCTTGTTGCGGAAACCTTGCTGCGCTATAGCGAAGAGCATCCGCAGTAGATCGCTAGCTAATAAGACTTTCGACATCAGCAAACAAGTGCGATGAGTTTTTGAAGACCGGATGCGGCGATTAATCCGTTGCGTATAGTTCTAGGTTTGGGGCTGCTGCGGAAGTCGCGGGGCGTGACTTCCTTGCCCGTGTGATTGTCACGTCCTGCTGCTCGTTTGCGCGTGAGCGCTTTTTGTTACGCATACTGATACGCGAATGCGCCGGCGAATTGCCTGATACAAACGCCCTGCTATCTGCTCACAAGTGTTCACGCCCCTGACCACGACCTATGGTCGCTGGCGTGCCCAGATTCATGGTACAAGGGTTTAGTAATAAGCAATATACGGTTCCTCTGCCGCCAGGCAGTTAGATAGAACCTCACGTGAAGGAAACCTTTCCTTAATTACCGAGCTTTGACACCAGCAGGGGACCTCCGGTAGCCCGTATCGTTACAGGAAATGTTGAAGTACTGGGGATTTTCCTTTATTGAACGCCTTCCAGCCGCTCTTTGAGGCTGGTAGCTAAGCCTAGAAGCTCATCTAGGCTATCTGCGGGTCGCCGTTGGCGACAGATTTCGTTGCGCCGCGCGCACGGACTTAGCGAGTATGCCGACATCGCGGGCCAGTGGGGAAGTAGCTGGCAGTTCTGCCAGTATTGCTTGCAGATGTTTGGCTGCGCTGTTGGCGGCGTCTAGCGCGTACTCGTAGTCTCCATCTTCGCCGTGGGCCTTGATGAATAGGGCGCACAGGTACTCCTGGGTTTCATGAACAATGTCAGCCACCGCTTCATCCACCTAAGTGCATCGTTGACGTGCAATGTGTACACTGCCCAGACTGAATGTGCAGTGTAAATGTTTAGTTTAGGGTTATATATACCCCTTATATAGGTTATTTTGACCACCTTTCGCGAGACGTGAAAATCGAGTCTGTACATGTGCCTATCTGGCGTTTTAGCGAATTATTTAGTTTTAGAGAAAGTTTCTAAACACATATCTATGGACTGTGTACAACCGTAGCGATACCCTAACTCCGGCTGCCAATTATCTGGTGTTCAGCTGTTTTTAAATGCGGTGGTGTGAAAGGGCTACGGATGAAATTCGCTAAGAAGTTGACTGCAACTATTGCGGTATGTGCAAGTGTTACTTTTGCTGGTGCTGGTGTTTCAAGTGCCAAGGTTTTTCACGGTCATTGGATTGGTGGTCGTATTGAAGAGGCGTATCACCGGCTTGGTGGATGGAAGACTTTTGGTGACGCTACAACTGATGAGCGTGTAGCTAAAAATAATGGTCGGTTCCAGGTGTTCGCTAAGGATGCCTCCATTTACTGGCATGCTGGTGTTGATAATGGAATTGCTCACCAGGTAGGTGGGCGTATTCGCAATAAGTGGGGAGATCTTGGCTGGGAAGGCGCAGCCTTGGGATATCCCATTACAGATGAGTTGAAGACCCCTGATGGTAAGGGGCGGTTTAACCATTTCCAGGGCGGGTCTATCTACTGGTCGCCAGAGACTGATGCTCATCAAGTGTGGGGAGGCATTCGCGATAAATGGGCTCAGCAAGGCTGGGAGACCGGTGAGCTAGGGTACCCAACCACTGATGAGTTGCTTACCCCGGAAAAGACTGGGCGCTACAACCATTTTCAAGGCGGATCTATCTACTGGTCACAAGCTAGCGGGGTCCATAGTATTTCTGGCCCCATTCGGGATTTTTGGGGAAGTCAGGGCTGGGAGCGTAGCTCTTTGAAGTTTCCCACATCGGAAAAATACGCGGCAGGTGGAGGCATAAAGCAGGATTTCCAGGGCGGATCTATTCAGTATTTTAAGCCTACTGGCAAGGCCCTAAAGGCTTATGACAATCAGAATATTTCGAGTTACCGTCAGATTTATCCATTGTTTAACACCACCGACTTCAAGCGGTGGCATGCAGCCGGGGTCTATCGTGAAGTTATCCAAAACATGGATAAATACTTTCCCCTCTCCGGGTGTCCTGACGAAATTACTGAAGGCTCCGTATGCACTTTTACAGGTGTGGGCGGAGCTAAAAGCAAAGTAACCGTAGAGCGTATCTCTGATGAGGGATTCTCACTGGTTACTGCTAGCGATCATCCTGAAGGCGGCGGCAGAACACTAAACATCCGATTCGATGAAGTAACTTCCCCCAATGCAGATGATGACAATGTTGTCTTCGACAACGACAGCGTAGAAAATTCCTACACCGGCTCTGACAAAACATGGGTTCGCCTCGTAGTCGAATCCTTTGGTCCGACACAGACCTCAAAGGTTCAAGGTCCTTTTAGCTCCGATCACATTGGTTCACAGGTATGGAGCAAGTTTGCCGGAACTGTGCGTTCAACAATTAATTCCTCTTCGACGACGTATATCCCGTTGTCGAAGTAACCACGGTGTTCAACTACGTACCTAAAAGCAAGGAGCCTATTGTGAATTCTTTTGTCCAACGCTTATCTATCGGAGTACTTACCTGCATAGTTTCTGCTGGTCTTGCTACCTCTCCCGCAGTAGCAGAAACGCCTGTGAACATCACAGCAGGCGACGGTGGCCTCGTTCAAAAAGACTGTGCTACTGGGGCGGAGTATGTGCGTATTGATTCTTCGGAGCTGGAAAATTCTAAAGCGTGCTTTTTCCTTACAAAGCCCACAGGCTGGGTGGCCGTAGACATTACGGGATCGTATGGAGTTGTCAATCGCTTAAAAGTACCGGTTTCAGTGGCCTTTAAATTGCCTGATGGTGATGTGTACTGGCAGCGAGTAGTGGAACCAGGAAAAATCCAAAGCATCGACGTTGGCAATAATCGTTCTACCGTCGTTGAAATGCAGGTCACCCCGGTAGCGACCTCAACCGGTGCTAGCACTGGCGACCTTAGCGTGGATACCGCCAACCCACACGTGATCAGTATGCGTTCTGCTGGCCGATATGCCGGCGGAAAAATACTGCGATTGTCTTGGGCCGGAGTAGAGCTATCAAGCATAGATAGAAACTCAGGCTTTAATGATCGCCTCGACGCGTCTTTTAAAGTAGTCCCAGCCCGCGATGGTTCTCAGTGCCTGTCCTTGGAAGCAGCTGCATATCCAGGCGTCTTCTTGACCATGCACTCTAACGGATCAGTAGCTGTTCAAAGCAACCCGAACGCCAAAGGTGCAACGTGGTGTCCTGCAAGTGTGGCAGAAACCCCCACAGGAACTCGCCTTGCTTCGGCACTAAATCAAAATCGTGTTCTCACAGCACGTGGGACGCAAAAGGTTGCGACCACCACTTCTCGCACGAGTGAATCGGTGTGGTTTATCGACCAGGGCCTTGCCCTACCCGGGAAGTAAACGCAAAACATGTAATAAAAGGGCCGCCACTGTGTATGCCTTTTCAGGCTGCTTTCGCCGTAACGCGTAGCGCCCAATTAACCCATACCTTATAGATAAGAAAGTCCGCACATGCGCTACAAGCATCATCACCCTGCGAAAACAGTGACACATTGCGCTCGAAAAATCATGTCCGCTATCACCGCTGCTGCAGTAGGGCTTAGCCTTTCGTCAGCGCATGCGCTTGCCCAAGCAGATCAACGCGACCTGGGCGCTGAGATTGCTGATGAACAGCAAGCGAGAAACTATGCCATTGAAATGGTGAGCACCAACTTCCCTGCCTCGCAGGCAGCTGCTGAAGAAGTACTTCGGGGCGGGCAAGAAGAATTATCTGCTTATGCGAAATCAGGCATGGATGAGGCCCGCACTCAAGACCTTCGCCAAATAGTGGTGACAATCTCTTCACTATCTGAAGAAAACGTTCAAAACGCAGCCAAACAGGCACTCGATGCAGGTGATATCGACAGTCTCAGCGACTTTATCGATACTGGGTGGCAAACAGCCCAAACCGAAGATGATCGTGCCACCGCGTGGAAAGCTACCCAAGCACCAGAAGGAAGTGTTCTTAAAGCAGCAGCCGAAAAGGCACTATCTACAGACACTGAAGAAGCCCTAAGCGAGTTTGCAGCTACAGGTGCAGATAAAGCTCGCTGGGATGATAAACGACGCGAAGTCTACGAACTTTCCCGATCCCCACTTCCATCAGTTGCTGCAGGCGCTTCTGAAGCACTGATGACAGATACAGATACAGCAATTGAGTCGTATCTTCGCTATGGGCAGTTTGTTGATGCGGCCCAAGACTCAGAGAAGATGAGTATTACCGAACTGGTCGATACCGCTATCGAAGAGTCCGATAAAGCCCAGCGTGCTGCAAGCTTCGCTGCAACAAACGCTGACCAAGCCAGACGGGCAACAGAGGCATCTCGACAGGCTACTCAAAAGGCAAAAGATGAGGCACTAGCCGCCGATGCAGCACAAGTAAGGGCAGGCAATGCCGCAGCGTCGGCAGGAAAGCTTGCTAATCAGTCTGCCCAAGTAGCCGATAACGCAGTGGCTGCAGCAGCAGAAGCACGACAAGCCTTAGCCCAAACTGCCGATGCTCTAGCTCGTGCAGCCTCTGCTGCTTCTCGGGCACGTATTGCAGCCCAAGAAGCAGCATCCCGTGCTTCTGCGGCAGGCTATGACGCTTCCATGGCATCTCAAGCGCGCCAAGCAGCCGAACAAGCTCGTGATGCTGCACGGGCTGCTGACAAAGCCGCGCAATCTTTTGTCCACGCAGACGCTGCTGCCGGCTTTGCCCGCACCGCCAGTGGTGCCGCAGCCAGCGCTGCAAACAATGCTGATGCGGCAGCAGCCGCTGCGTCCGAAGCAGCAGCCGCTGCAGGAGCTGGTGACCAAGCCGCTGCAGAAGCACGAGCAGGTGCCGCGCGAGCACGCGCAGCAGCCTCTCGAGCACGAGCAGCCTCTAACGAAGTCGACGGAATTGTCAACCAGATTACCGAACTAGTACGAAAAGCCCGTACAGCAGCTCGACAAGCCGCCGATCACGCAAATAAAAGCGCCCAAGCCGCAGAAGACGCAGCACGAGAAGCCGGCAATGCTTCTGCCGCCGCACAACGAGCCGGTGCTAATGCTCAATCAGCCCAAGAAGCAGCCTTAAAATCTATCGAGGCCATCAACCTTGCCAATGACATCGCTAAACTTTCTCAAGAAGTTGCCACCCAGCGCCAAGAACAAGAAGCCCAATACCTCAAAGACCAAGCAATTCAAGCAAATGAAGATGAGGCCCGTGACGATAAATATAAAAGCGATCAACTAGATAGGCGTAAGAAATTTGAAGCAACGCTAAGGAAGTTGGGGGCGTATTCTGAGCTTGAAGAGTCGGCAGATGGCTCTGGGGCGAGCCTTTCTGAGCCAAGCGATATCAGTGAGCTTCGCGATGCAACGATTGCTGCAGCGATAGTCGGCGGTCCATCCGTATCCGAAGCAGCGAAATTAGCTCTATCAAGCGGAAAAGATCAAGATCTTCGGCAGTTTGCTACAAACGGGTATTCTGCCGCGTTAATAGATGATGAGCGAAACCAACTCAGAACGTGGTGGGCAACCGACCCGAACGAGGAGGTTCGCAATGGAGCCGAGGAATGGGTAAATGCAGATGGTGCAGTCGTTCATTGGTTTGCAACCGACGAAGTGAAACGGCTTCGCACCCCTATTCTGCTTGAAAAGGCCTGGGGCCTCAAAGAAAACGCCGGAAAAGCAGTTCAGCAAGCTGCAGACGCAGCTATTTCCGAGGGAACATATGATGCTCTTGATGATTTTGTCAACGGGACCGGCTATTCCAAAGCTCTCCATGAAGATCAACTCCAACAAGCCTACGAATTGGAAAGAACAGGCGGACCGGAACTAAAAGCTGCTGCGGAAGCTGCAATTCTAGGAGACCGAGAAGGGCTCAATGAGTTCATCACCATCGAAGCAGCTCGAAAAAGCGCAAATGATGCCGAAAAGAACACCCATGACCAACAGGTCAACGCGCTGTTAGAGAAAGGATTCTTTGCAGCTCACCGAGCAGCAGAGGAAGCCGCTAAGGCACAGCAGTCCTACTTTTCCGCCTATGGTGATGCTCGGAAAGCCGCATCATTTGCACAGGAAGCTACGAAATGGTCTGGTCGTGCCCAGCAATCAGCGCAACGAGCACATATGTCTTTGGCATCGGCTCAAGAATCACTGAATTTTGCAAAAGAACAGCAACAACGTGCACATACAGCCGCAAACCAAGCTGAACAAGCCGCAAACCAAGCGTCTGCGAATTCTGATCAAGCACAAAGCTTTGCTTTAGATGCCCACTTATCGGCTAATCAAGCACGATCCTCTGCAGAACAAGCAAGAGGATCGGCTGCAGCGGCTGGTAAAGATGCTGCAGCCGCTGCGCAGGCTGCAAATTCTGCATACCAAGCAGCAACTGAAAAATGGCAAAACGAACAAGTAGAGCTTCAGGCCGCTTACGAAGCTGGAAAAATTCAAGACGGCGTAAACACAAGTTCACCCGGAGTTCTCGAAAGCATAAAGGAAGCGATTGGAAAAGAAGCATTAAATCTTCTTCTTGATTTCATTGGGGTTACCGATGTTATTAACTGCTTCCATGGTGAGATTTCTGGTTGCCTATGGACAGCGGTAAGCCTGCTCCCAGCTTCGAAACTTCTAAAAGCAGGCAAAGCAATACCTGTCCTGCGTAGACTCTTAAGCAAAACTGGCGAAATCCGCCATTTGCTCAGCGCACGACGCGCCGAACGTTCAACCAAGCTTAAAGAACTTCACAACATCCCATCCTGCGGACTCGTTTCCCTCAGCTCATCTACCTCCCCCAAAAATCGAGTCCAGTTTGCGCTAAATAGTACGAGCTTCCTTGAGCGCCTGCGTTTTGAAGAAATTGCAAGCACAAAATGCACTGTTGGTTCAATATCGGGAAGGATCTATCGAGGAGGAAACTACTATCAACTTATGACACGTGCTTGGACCAACCCGCTCCAAGCATTCAGAGTCCAGCGGCACCACATCATTTCCTCTTCCGCGATCAAAAAAGAGAAGGGGTCACTTCCAAAAGGAATGAATCGTAACAATGCTCCCGCAATTCAAATGGACCCAGCAGATCATAAGAAGACTTTGTCCTGGGGAAGCAAGCCTGCAGCAAAGAAATACCAAGAAGAGCAGGCCCAATTAATTCGAGAAGGGAAAATTGATGAAGCATTTCAGCGTGAATATGAAGACATAAAAAGTACTTTTCATGGAAAATATGATCAGGCGCTAGACGAAATGATTGACGACGCTCTAGCCCGCGGTTTCCTAAGTAAAGACTTCCGTATCGGAAACAGCCGAGCGGCAGACAATCTAACAATGAAGCCAAACTACGCCACACTTGTGGCCTAGACTGCAAAGAATAGAGCCCTCGTCTAAGTTGAATCTTCCAAAAGGCAGGGTCCAAAAGATAAACATCTTGCGTCAAGGAGTTGTAGAAATGAAGTTCAATTTTGAGGTCCCTGAACCGTTGCAGCTGTCTGTACCTGTTTCATATTACGAAAATCTTCTGTCTGATTACCGAACCCGAGACATCTCATTTCTCAAAATGGACACTACGGGTCAGTTTTTTGGCAAATGTGAGATAGGGGGAATCGACTATGACGTTGATGGCTATGAGAGCGACGGATTGATTACCTCAGTAGAAATCTTGGACGCGCGGGAGACAGATAGCTTCCTTGATATCCCACTGTCATTGTCGAGTCGAAAGTTTGTAAAAGCCCTAAAAGATGTGGGGATCGAATTTGAACACGACCGTGACGGTATAACCATTCCCCACGACAATGGGACAATCGCATTGTCGTACCAATTCGGCAAAGTTGTGGCTATTTGCTGGGAATAACCAGCCAATTTCAATCACACGAGTGCGCAGTCTGACTTACGCGACAGCCTAACCGAAGACCTTGGCGTACTTAACAACCGACGAAGAAGGAAGTGCATTGAGTAAATGAATATTGAAGGTACCTGTCCCTTGCCCGTACAACCCGGAATGACGGTGAACCAGGCCACTAAAGCATGCTATGACTCGGAATTAGGTGCGGATACGTATGAGGAACAATTTGAAGGCTGGGTTGATATCGAAACACTAGAACCTGGTGATCCTGGCCGCAAGATTGTGTGCTGCGTGGAGGACGGTAAGTGCGTCACCGTTGAAATGAAGTACATGGAGGCGTCAATCACGGATACTTTCTATGGTGTTGACCTTAATCGTCGCCCCGCCGAGACCGCGCAGGAGAGCACTGAACGAGTCGCACAAGAGCTACAACGCCAAGGAATCCGTGCTGAGATAAATGATTTCCTCATCTTATTGCCTGACCACCTAGTCGCAGTCGAAGTCGACGAAGGCGTTGCGTGGTTTGATCCTGGATATTGGAGTCTTGAGGATTTTCTTGAAACGTCGTTCCTTGCCTAGAGAAAAGTAATTCTTAGACGTTAGCGAACGCGCCGGCGACAGCATGCTTTAACGGAAAACATTTAGGATAAGCCCCAACTTTGGCGAAAGTTCTAGTTTCCCGCTTTGTACTGCGGTATATGGCTAAGGTCGTTGCGCTCGTATTGCGAGCAAGGATCTGAACCTTGTTAGGTAGCCCCCGAACATCTAGCCCTGTAGGGCTGGAAGGAAATATAAGCTACACCGCCTGGGACAGCCGCTGGAACATCGACAAGCTCTACGCTCTCGATGAGCTGTGCTTTTGACTCAAAGAAACCGGCTTCATACAACCCGAGTCTTAGAAGGGAACCCGCAGAAAATCCCCGTTGGTCTAGGTCGAAACTGCGCGCTGTTTGAGTCCGTAAGAACCCTCGGGGCTTCGACAAGATTTGATACAAGGGCACTGTTGCAAAGTTAGCGATGAGGCAGCCTTTTGTCTTATTCAAAGGCCTTACATTTCAAAAACTCTGCTTACCAGGCGCATTTCGCCCAGGGGA
>NZ_MKXT01000043.1:0-11413 GCF_001913985.1 Corynebacterium sp. S5S1 | reverse complement strand
TCGGGTCTTTTGCGACAATACTTTTCAATTACGTTAGAAACCGGAAAGTTGACAAGCAAAAGGAAAAATCTCTCGCCGATAGTAAGTTAGAAAAGAAGCGCATTCGGCAAATGGAGGCCGTTAGATCTGTCCTAGGGGAAACGCTAGAAGAAATGCAGCTTATAAGTAAGCCGCATGAAGTAGACAAGCTCGTATCTTCTGAAGAAGACTTTTCGGAAATTTCTAAGACGCTTGTGCAGAAATACCGTTTTCGAGTGAAGTCGGAGTTGGCAAAAGCGGATCCATTTGTATGTGATCCTTCAGTCAGGGAAAGCTTCGACAAGATTAAAGAAGCAGTATCTGATGAATGGTACGGTGACTTCCTTTTTGTTGTCGATTTCGCGACCGAGCGAAATGATGCTGAGGGGGTCATTCGTACATTTAGCGAGTATCTAGCAAAAGTAGCGGCAATTACAAACGAGTCACTTTCTAAAGCGGTGGAAGCTTTGGATTCAGATTCTCCACAGTGATAAAGCTGTTTAGCCCCCCTGGCTTGAACATATGGCGATGAAAACTAGACTTCAAGTAGTTGAACTTTTGGTATGGAGATGCCTATGCGTAAGACCTTAATCAGCCTCACCGGCCCCGCCTTCGTTGCTGCAGTGGCTTACGTCGACCCCGGCAACGTAGCCGCCAACATCAGCGCCGGCTCCCACTACGGCTACCTCCTGGTGTGGGTACTCGTCGTGGCCAACCTCATGGCCATGTTCATCCAGTACCACTCCGCCAAACTGGGCCTAGTCACCCACCGCTCCCTGCCGGAAATCATGGGCGAGCGTCTCTCCCGCCGCGCGCGCCTAGGCATGTGGGCCCAGGCCGAGCTCATCGCCGCGGCCACCGACCTCGCCGAAGTCATCGGCGGCGCCATTGCCCTGCAACTCCTCTTCAACCTCCCCCTGTTCGCGGGCGCGCTCATCATCGGCGCGGTCTCCATCATTCTCCTCATCTTCCAGAAGAAGAACCAGTGGTTCGAGGGGCTTGTCATCGGCCTGCTCCTGGTCATCTGCATCGGCTTCCTTGCCGGCCTCGCCATCGTCCCGCCCGACCCCGCCGACGTGGCCGGCGGCCTCATCCCCCGCCTAGAGGGCAAGGACAGCATCCTGCTGGCCGCCTCCATGTTGGGCGCCACCGTCATGCCGCACGCCATTTACCTACACTCCTCCCTGACCAAGCAGCGCTACCCCGACCTGGAAATCCCCCACGTGCTGGCCGGCACCCGCGCGGACATCGCCGTGGCGCTGTCCATCGCCGGGCTCGTCAACGTGGGCCTGCTGGTCCTGGCGGGCTCGGCCCTCTACGGCGTGGACGGCACAGAGACCATCTCCGGGGCCCACACGGCGATTGCCAGCCACCTCGGCCCGCTGGCCGGCGTTCTCTTCGCCATCGGCCTGCTGGCCAGCGGCCTCGCCTCGACGTCAGTGGGCGCCTACGCCGGCTCCGAAATCATGGACGGCCTGCTTCACATCAAGGTCCCCCTACTAGTCCGCCGCCTGGTCACGCTCATCCCGGCGCTGGTCATCATCGGCTGCGGGGTCGACCCCACTATGGCACTGGTGGTCAGCCAGGCACTTCTTTCCCTGGGCATCCCCTTCGCCATCATCCCGCTTTTCCGCTATGCCGGCTCCCGGGACGTCATGGGTGAGTTCGCCGCGAAACCCTGGTCTATGGCCGTGGGCTGGACGCTTGCCGCGCTGGTCATCGCACTCAATCTCGCCCTCGTGCTCCTGCCGCTGCTCTAGGCCGCCTACAATCAGCAGCCATGATTGAAGTAGCAGCCGTCGTCATCCGCAACCCACAAGGCCACGTGCTTACCGTGCGCAAGAAGTCCTCCACCAAGTACCAACTGCCCGGCGGCAAGCCCGAGGCGGGCGAGGCGCTTGTCGACGCCGCCCTGCGCGAAGTTGCCGAAGAAGTAGGCCTCACCCTCGACGCCGAGAGCCTCAACAAACTCGGCACCTTCGACGCTCCCGCCGCCAACGAACCGGGCGAGGTCGTCGTCGGCACCATCTTCACCTACACCCGCACCGTCACCGCCGACGAACCCCATGCCGCCGCCGAAATCGGCGACACCGCCTGGGTCAACCCAGCAGCCCCCGACCGCGAGCTTGCACACCTGCTGCGCGACCGCGTCTTCCCCACGCTGGCCTAGCGCCAACTGTCAACACTTCGGCGTCATTGACCTCGAAACCATCAAGAGCTACCCTTTTGAACATGTTCACTGAACACGTTCACTCATCGCGCTCGGCCGCCAAAGCTGGCACCGTCAGCAAGGTCCTAGCCACCGCCTACGAACTCTTCCTCACTCAGGGCTACGCCACCACCAGCATCCGGACTATCGCATCCGAAGCTGGCGTTAGCGTGGGAACCGTCATGGGAGTCGGCGACAAACAAACGCTGCTCATCCGCACCATTGGCCAACACATTTCAGAACTCCACGATGACATCCGGGGACAATCCGATAGCCTTCTCGATGTCCTGAGACCTTTCCTCCAGATGTTTACCGGCCACGAAGAGCTCTCCCGCGCCTTTGGCGCAGCACTCATCCAACAAGGCAATCAAGGCGAAGCGCTCACCGCACTCAAAACGCTCCTGACCGATGAAATCACCCTGCGACTCGGCACCAGGCTCAGCAGCGCCGATGCGGCCGAGTACGCCGACCTGCTGTACAACGTCTACCTCGGCTTACTCATCGGCTGGGCCGCCGGAATCTACGACACCGAGCACCTCACATCCCAAGCCGCCTCATCGATCGAACGCCTCAACACCGCATTCGGAGTAACCCAATGATCCTAGAATCTTCCCCAGCCTGGCCCTCCCTTCTACTAGCAGCCATTCTGCTTGGCGACGCCGCCCTCTCCCTCAAACCAGTCCCCTTCATCGAAGCCTGCCTCAGCGGCGTCAAACTCCCCAAGGACTGGTGGTGGGCGCTCATTGTCATCAAGTGCCTCGCCGCCGTAGGACTCATTGCCGGCCTCTGGTTCCCCGGCGTAGGAATCACAGCCATGATTGGAGTCATCGCCTATTTCTGCGCGGCCGCAGCAGCCCATGTCCGCGCCCACTTCCTCGGTAGCGCATTCTGGATCAACTGCTTAGGCATGCTCGCATTCTCCATCGGAGTACTGATCCTGACGCTCGCACTGAATTAAGACACCAGTCAACCTTTCACGGCTTCCTGAAGGCAGATACATCATTGCACCTCTTGAATGATGACTTGATGCTTTCTACCCTAAAGGTATGCGCACGACGATAAACCTCCCGCCGAAACTCCTTGAAGAAACGAAGATCCAAGCCAAAGCCAACAATGTCACTTTGAGCTCATACGTCGAAGAGGCGGTCCGCGCTGCCCTCAAGAAGGAAGCCCGCATCAGTACCGAAGACACCCCCGTTAACCTGCCCTCCTTCGATTGCGGCGGACCGGCTCTAGTTGATCTCAGCAACAAAGAAGCTGTGTGGGCGGTACTCGATGATCATTCCTGATGTCAACATTCTCGTTTATGCCTTCCACTCCGCTGCACCGCAACATAAACCCGCTCAACAATGGCTAAGTAGTGCTCTAAATCGGCATGAAACAATTGGACTCCTGGATGTTGTGGCAACGGGCTTGAAGTAGAAAAAGCCATTTCCTAGCCTGCGAGAAATATCTGGCAATGAGGTGGAATCCGATCCCGCCAGGGTCTTGGCAACGTATACCGCATTCAAACCGCCAATGAAATAGCCGAGGCAGAGCAATGATGAAATACCAACTGCAATCTTTAGCAAAACTGTTAAGGATGAATGGTGGGGTCCTTTAATCTTTAACTCCTCTCATTTTGGCCTTCAGGACCAGCAAACTACACCTTTCTAAGGCGCTGTGTACAAACAGGCGTGCTCGGTAGCCATACCATCAGGCACAGAAAGTCACTGTAGAGATGAAGGTACGGGGTTAAGCGATAGGATATGGGATATGAAGAAGATCCGAACGATGCTGGACGGGGTAAACGAGATTCACCTATTTCAAAGCCAGCGAGTAGCGCAGGCAGCGCAGCAAGCGCATCTGCGCAATCGGACTCGCAGTTATCGGGCGCACCGGAAAATAAACGTAGCGATTTCCCACCAGTTGGAGGAGCGCTCCCTGGCGTAAATAGGCTTTCTAACCTTGATGACCAAATTGCTGTGTGGGCGCTTCAGGGGCCAACTCCGCATCCACAGATAATCAAACAGCACAATGACATTCAGCCGGGCGCAGGCGATCGGATTATGGAGGACGCTCATGCAGATATTGTCCTCGATAGGAAAGTTACAGCAGAATCTTTCGAGTACGCGATATTTGAATCAAAAGTACGGCTCTTTACGGCCGTAGGTGTCATTTTCGGCGCGCTGATCCTTATACCGGCGATACTCGTTCTTTTTGACCCACCGGAATCGATAGTTGGTACTGCGGCGGTGGGCCTGGCGGCAGCAAGCCCACTAGTCCGCCCCCTCATTGGCCCTAAGCAATCTCAGAAGGACCAATTAGAGAACGCGGAGCGGGGAGGGGTTTAAATTCCAAAGTAGGCGCGCAGGTCGGCCGCAATGGCATCGAGGCGGTCGGCGTCGGGGGATTCGAGGTAGCACTTCAGCTTCGGCTCGGTACCGGAGGGGCGCACGATGACGCGGTCATCGTTGTCGGTGAAGAACTTGGAGCCTTGGGCGAATTTCTCTACCTTCGCCACGGGCGAGCCAGCCAGTTCGGTGGGCGGGGTAGATGCGACCTTATCCATCGCTTGGGCGATGATGCTGAGGTCATCGACGCGGAAGGTCAGCGGCTGGGTGTAGAGGGCGCCCACGGTGGCGTAGATGTCTTCCAGTCGCTCTAGCAAGGTGGTTCCTGCGGCCTTGCACTCGGCCGCGAGGCTGGCGAGCACGACGGAGGTAGCGACGCCGTCCTTGTCGCGGACAGCGGTGGGGTCGGGGCAGAATCCAATGGCTTCCTCGTAGCCAAAGGCAAGTTCCGGGGTGCGGGCGATCCACTTGAAACCGGTCAGCGTCTCCTCGTGGCCGAGGCCGTAGTGCGCGGCGATGCGCCCGAGCAGACGGGAGGAAACGAGCGAGTTGGCGAAGTTGCCTGTCGCACCCTGGCGGGCAAGGTAATCGCCCAAGAGGGCGCCGGTTTCATCGCCGGTGAGCTGGCGCCACGTGCCTGAGGAAGTGGGCACGGCGGCGGCGCAGCGATCCGCATCCGGGTCATAAGCGATAAGAATATCGGCGCCGATCTTCTCCGCGTGGCGGATACCCAAGTCTAGGGCGCCAGGCTCTTCCGGGTTGGGGAAGGAGACGGTGGGAAAATCAGGATCCGGTTGGGCCTGCTCAGGAACCAGGGATACGCCGAACCCGCAGCGGGTGAGAAGTTCTTTACCCAAGGCAGCGCCGACGCCGTGCATAGCGGTCAGCGCGATGGTGACATCGGTATGTGCGCCCACAAGCTGCGCGGCGCGGTCGAGGTACTCGGCGCGGGTATCGACGTCCACCATGCTGTCGGTGGATAGTGGGACTTCATCGGCATGGGGTGCCGCGGCGATGGCGGTGGCGATTTCGGCATCGGCGGGCGAAACCAGCTGTACGCCTTCTGCCGGCCCAGTGGCGATGCGGCCTCCCAGGTAGACCTTGTAGCCATTATCGGCCGGCGGGTTATGCGAGGCAGTGACCATAATGCCGGCATCCGCCTTGAGTGAGCGGACCGTGAAGGCGGTGAGCGGAGTGGGGTTCTGCGCGGGTAGAACCAAGGCCTTGCCACCGGCCGCGGAGATGACCTGTGCGGCATCGCGCTGGAACTGCGCGGAGCCGTGGCGGGCATCGCAACCAATGGTTACCACTGGGGTGTCCACGTGTTGCTTGAGCCAGGAGATAAGTCCATAGGTGGTGCGGATGACCACGGCGCGATTCATGCGAGACTCGCCCGGGCCCACGGCGGCGCGCAGGCCTGCGGTGCCGAAGGCGAGGGGACCGGCGAAGGCGGCGGCGAGCTCGTCGGTATTGCCCTCTTCAATCCAGGTCATCACCTGGCGGGCGGTGTCCGGATCGGGGTCGTGCTCGGCCCAGGTGCGGGCGTAGTCATAATCCACGGTGGCGGCCTTCGACATGGCTTAGAGCTCCTCGAGGATCTGGGCGGAGGCAGACAGGCCCAGGCGGGTTGCGCCGGCCTCAATCATGGCCAAGGCATCCTTGGCGGTGCGGATGCCGCCAGAGGCCTTCACGCCTAGCTTGTCGCCTACGGTCTCGCGCATGAGCTTAACGGCGTGTACGGAGGCGCCGCCGGCCGGGTGGAAGCCAGTGGAGGTCTTGACAAAGTCCGCCTGGGCGGCTGCGGCGGCCTTGCAGGCGAGGACAATGGCGTCGTCGGAAAGCGCGGCAGACTCGATGATGACCTTGAGCACCTTGCCAGGGATGGCATCGCGCACGGCCTGGATTTCGGCCTGCAGTTCCTCGGCGCGGCCCTCGATGGCCAGCGGGATATTGATGACCATGTCCACCTCTTCGGCACCATCAGCAACCGCACGGGCTGCCTCCGCGGCCTTAATCTCCGGCTTCACGGCACCGGAAGGAAAGCCTACGACGGTGGCAATATGCAGCGAATCAGGAACCTCGATGGGTAGGGCAGACGGGGAAACGCAGATGGAATAGGTGCCCAGTTCGGCCGCCTCATCCACCAAGGCGCGGAACTGCTCCGGGGTGGCCTCCGGCTTGAGCAGGGTGTGGTCGATGATGGAAGCAACGTCGGTGCGGGAAGTCATAATTGTTCTCCTTAGCGGGCTAGGCGGGATTCGGAACGGGCCATCTTGAGGTCAGAGACGATATACAGGGCAATGCCGATGGCGGCAACGGCCGCGAGGATCCACAGCACGGTGTTATAGCTGGTGAGGTCCTGCAGCTTGGCGGTATAGGCAATGCCCAGTGGGATGGCGATATTGATGGTCAGGTTATAAAAGCCGATGGCGATGCCGGACTTGGCGGCGGTGATATTGCGCAGTGCGGTATTGACCAGCGGGGCGTACATCAGTGAAAAGCCGGAGGCGAAGGCGACGATGGCAAGGATAAGAATAGCGACGTGGAGCTGTATAAAGAGGGCGGCCGTCACCAGGGCGCCGGCAACTAGGGCGAAGGCGGTGTAGATGGTGGCGCGGGAAGATAACACGGTGCCGATCTTTCCGGAGAAAACGCCGATGAGGATGGCGCAAATATAGCCCGGAATCATCAGCAGGGAGGCCTTATCGATGTTCATGCCGTGCAGGTCATGTGCGGCAAACGGTAGCAGGAAGATAAAGCCCATCTGGGTGGAGTAGACAAAGAAGACCATGAGGATGGTCCACACGTAGCGGCCGTTAGTAAAGAACTCCGGGGTGACCACGGGGTGCTTAGCGCGGCCGATGTGGATGATGAAGCCTACGACGCCGAGGAGAGCAAAAATGAGCCATCCCCAGTTGAATTCCTGCATGAACATGGTCAGGCCGGTGGCAAAGACCGCGATGAAAAACAGGCCCAGGGCATCGAGGTGGCCTTCCACAGCCTCATCTTCTGGCACCAGCTTGATGATCGGCGGGATGGCCAGGATGAGGATGAGCGGGATGAGGAACATCGCCGTCCACGAGACATAGGTGGAAATAAAGCCGGAGGTCAACGCGCCAATGAGCAGCCCGGCTTGGAAGGCGGCGGTGGAAAAGCCGAGGTAGGTCTTCTGATCGGCCTCGCTCAAGTGCTTGGTCACGTAAATGACATACAGCGTCTCCGCGGCGGCAAGGCCCGTGGTCTGGATGAGGCGGCCGGTGAGCACCATGGGCCAGAAGTTGGAAAAGGCGAAGGCCAAAAGCGAGCCCACGGCGATGAGGATGACGCCGGTGAGCATGAGCTTGCGGATGGAAATGGAATCCGCCAGCGCGGCGTAGACCACGGCACCGATGCCGATAATCACGCCGGCGAGGGAAGCCTGGAGGGAGGCGGTTTTAACAGAGATGTCGAGCGCCTCGGCGATCGGCATGGTCATCGTCTTAAAGCCGTTATCAATAACCAGCGAGAAGACGAAGACAAAGAGCAGGATAGGTACGGCAACCTTGGGGTTTACCGCGGAGCCCGGACGCTTGTCCTGCGTGGAAGCGGTGTTGTGGGTGGAAGTCACGGGGGAGAGGATCCTTTTAGTCGAGCGCGTTGAGCGGAAGCGCGAGTTCAATCATGGTGCGGAAGGCGGTCTGGCGCTCTTCCGCGGAGAGGTGGGTATCGTGCACCAGGTTGTCGGAGACGGTGAAAAGCCCCAGCGCGTCCACGCCGGCCTCAGCCGCGGTGGCGTAGAGTGCTGCGGATTCCATCTCTACGCCGAGCACACCCATGTGCGCCCAGCGCTCGTTAACGCTCTGGTCAAAGTTGTAGAAGATATCCGAGCTCAAAATATTGCCCACGTGGATGTGGGCCTGCTGCTTTTCGGCCTGGTCCACCAAAGCTTTGAGGAGCTTCCATGAGGCGGTGGGGGCGTAGCTGCCCGGCAGGTTGTACTGGCTCAAGAAGTTGGAATCGGTGGAGGCGGACGAGGCGACGATGACATCGTGCAGCTCAATGTCTTCCTGCATGGCGCCAATAGAACCGACGCGGATGAGCTTTTTTACGCCGTAGTTGTGGATGAGCTCCCAGGAGTAGATGCCGATGGAGGGAATGCCCATGCCGGAGCCCATGACGGAGATGGGCTTGCCGTTAAAAGTGCCGGTAAACCCCAGCATATTGCGTACACCGTTGAACTGGACGGTATCTTCCAGGAAGTTCTCGGCGATGAACTTCGCGCGCAGCGGGTCACCGGGCAGGAGGATGGTTTCCGCAATGGGCGCGCCCTGCGGATTGATGTGTGGGGTGGCAATATCCGTAGCGGACATATTTTCGCTCCTTGGTACGGGGAGGGGGATTTTACAGACCAAGCTTAAACCCTCAGGACCCCGAGTCAATGGGACTATTTGCAGCTTTTTAGCAACCGTGGAGAGCCTCAGCACACCCAGTCCACGCTTGCCGACGCTCCTTTTTCCCACAACCCCCAATCCACATGCCTTCGCGCGGCTACCGACGCACGGTAGAAGGCGTGGCCGAGCAGCCCGCAGGGGTGGGCTGCCATGCCGTTTCTCTAACTGCCTTCAAAAGGCGCGAAAAGGTGCCACAAGAGCTATGCATTTTTACGCTCTGACATGGCGATTTGTGTAAAACGTTGAAAGCAGGTTAGATTATTGGAGTCCGCAACGGAGAGCACAACGAAATAGCGATGTGTTCAACGCTAGGATGTGCCCCCTTAGCTCAGTCGGCAGAGCGTTTCCATGGTAAGGAAAAGGTCGACAGTTCGATTCTGTCAGGGGGCTCCATTCATGTTTGGAGGAAGGGACTCCTCCGAGGTGAATATGGCGGTGTAGCTCAGTGGTAGAGCAAGCGACTCATAATCGCTGTGTCGCGAGTTCAATTCTCGCCATCGCTACCGGGAAAGAAAGGCGCCCGCAGGGCGCTTTTTTATTACCGCGCTGAAGGCAGTCCCGGCTGTGCCTAGTTTCGGATTGGAACTATGGCTCTGGTAAGGTCTTCAACGCTTGATGCTTAGGCATTGAGGAATAAAAGAATAGGGGCGTGGCGCAATTGGTAGCGCAACGGTCTCCAAAACCGTAGGTTGCAGGTTCGAGTCCTGTCGCCCCTGCCATTATTTTTTATGAGGTCATTCACCGAGGCCACTGTAGGTCATTGAGGAGTTTTTGACGTGAGCGAAGAGAACAACGCTACCGGCGGAGCAGCTCGCCCAGTCGGTAAACGTCAACGCTCCGGTGCCTCCACCACCTCGAGCGCTTCTTACGAGGCAAAGCGCGTCGTTAACGTGGATGATTCCTCTGTCCGCGATGATAAGCCAGGCGGCGGTCCTGCTCGTTTCGTTCCTGAGGTTGTCTCGGAAATGGGCAAAGTTGTCTGGCCTACCGCTAAACAAATGGTGCAGTACACCATCGTCGTATTTGCCTTCCTTTTCGTACTTACTGCACTGGTGTGGAGCATCGACACCGTTGCTACCATGTGAGTTGACGCAGTTCTGACTCCTTAGGTATAATCGCTATATATCAGGTTGTAATTCCGCTTGTCCCTTGTGGATAAGCGGGATAATTTTTGAGCACAACCATTCCGAATCATCCGACGACCCTAGACCCAAGGGAGTAACGCTACCGTGAGCGAAGAAACCCAGAACGACAATAACTACACCGATGATCAACACAACGAGAACGACGTTTTTGAAGAAGTAACTCCTGAGGTCGCAAAGGCCAGCGAAGCAGCAGAGTTGGCAGCCGAAGAAGATCGTGAGTCTCTTGGCGACGACTATGACGCGGATTCTGATGATTTTGCGAAAGACCATGAGGAAGCAGTCAAAGCTACCGAGGCCGCCGCGAAATCTGCAGAAAGCGACAGTAGCGACAGCGCTGCCGATTCGGAGTCCACGAATGATTCCGCCGAATCTGCTGCCTCTACTTCTGCGCAGGACGCCGATGACGATGCTGCTTACCGAATGCGCTTGCGGGAGTTCACGAAAGAACTCAAGAAACAGCCAGGGCAGTGGTACATCATCCAGTGCTACTCGGGTTACGAAAACAAGGTAAAAACCAACCTTGATATGCGTATCCAGACTCTCGAGGTGGAGGATTCGATCTTCGACGTCGTCGTCCCGATTGAGAACGTCGTGGAGAAAAAGGACGGCAAGAAGAAGATCGTCAAGAAGAAGCTTCTGCCGGGCTATGTTCTGGTGCGCATGGAAATTAACGACCGTGCGTGGTCTGTTGTTCGCGACACCCCGGGTGTGACGTCGTTCGTGGGTAACGAAGGCAACGCCACCGTCGTCAAGACCCGTGAGGTTGCTAAATTCCTGCTGCCGAAGACCACCGAGGCGCGTGACGAGACCCCAGCACATGCAGATGAAGAGCAGACCGTTGCTCCGCAAAAACCTGCAGCATCCGGCATCAACCACGACTACCAGGTTGGCGAAGCTGTCACGATCCTGTCCGGTGCGCTGGCCTCGGTTTCGGCGACGATTTCCGAGATCGATCCAGAAACCGGCAAGATGCAGGCACTGGTGTCTATCTTTGGCCGCGAGACTCCTGTTGAGCTCACCGCGGATCAGGTCGAACGCATTATGTAGTTTGGGAACACCCCACATCGTGCAGTAGGCTAGTCCCTCGTGTGTGCCTGATTGGCGTGCCGGCGGTGAGATACCAGACGGCACGCGGAAAATCCCTGTGCGCACATTGAAAAATACACATCCCCGGTTGCCGGCGAAGGCCGGAATCCGGACAGTCCCCGTTATTCATCGTGGCGGGGTGCTGGTACCACGGAATTGAGGTAAAACGATGGCTCCAAAGAAGAAAAAGAA
>NZ_MKXT01000042.1:0-11681 GCF_001913985.1 Corynebacterium sp. S5S1 | reverse complement strand
CACGCGCTCAACAGCAGCATCCTTAACATCCTTCGGAGTCCAACGCGTCACAACTACCTCCCGGTCGAAGTGGCGCATTCACCCCTTGACAGCACGCCCAGGGTTGGTTTTATCCTCCTTTAGTTATAGGAGGACGAAACCGAATGCATAGCCCAAGAGGACCGAGAGCACGATGCTGACCGTACCTGGAATCAGGAATGGGTGGTTGAATACGGCCTTGCCAATACGAGTCGAGCCGGTATCGTCCATTTCTACTGCTGCCAGCAACGTTGGGTAGGTTGGCAGGATAAACAGTGCAGACACCGCCGGGAAGGCAGCGATTGCGGTAATGGGGCTTACTCCCAGAGCAAGGGCTGCCGGCATAAGGGCCTTGGTCGTAGCTGCCTGCGAATACAGCAACGCTGCAGCGAAGAATAGCACCACTGCGAGCAGCCACGGCGAAGACTCAATAATGCTGCCGGCCATAGACTGAATATCGTCCATGTAGTGGTTGATGAGGCTGGTGCCCAGCCAAGCCACGCCCAGCACACAAATGCATGCGGACATACCGGACTTAAAGACCGGGGTATTCAAAACATCTCCCGCTGGGACCTTCGTCATCATAACGATGATGGTGGCTGCGGTGAGCATGACCGTCATAATGGCTTCATTGCGCGGCAGGGTCGGCTCAGCGATAAGACCTACCTGCTCCGAGGTCAGGGTGGCCCACGCCATCACGATGACGATGGCTACCAAGAACACGAGAACAGACGCCTTGGCACCCTTCTGCGGCGAAAAGTTCGCTGCGCCGAGTGGTTCCTTGACCAAGCCTTGTGCCTTGCGCTCCAGGTAAACCGGATCATCTTCAAGCTCTTTGCCAAACTTATTAGCAATCCATGCAGCTGGGAAAATAGACAGGAATGTTGCCGGGATAACGACCGCCAGTACCTGCAAGTAGCCCACCCCAGTTGGCTCCAGCAGGCTAGCAAGCAACACCACAGCTGCCGAAATAGGCGAAGCACAGATTGCCATCTGAGAGGCAACTACCGCGATGGACAGCGGACGTGAAGGGCGAACCTTACCCTCTTTGGCCACCTCGACAATTACAGGCAGCGTGGAAAACGCTGTGTGACCAGTGCCGGCAAGAACCGTCATTAGCCACGTAACAACTGGCGCGTAGAAGGTGATCCGCTTTGGGTTTTTGCGCAGGAATTTCTCCGCAATGTGCACCAGATAGTCCATACCGCCAGCTCGCTGCATTGCTGCGATAGCAGCGATGACGGTCATGATGATGCCAATGACATCGAAGGGGATGTCTTCCCTAGTAATGGGAACGCCGGTGAGCCCCAGTGCCAACACACCGAGTCCGCCGGCCATGCCGATGCCAATTGATCCAATTCTCGCGCCCAAAACGATAGCGGCGAGAACGATGACTATATGAACAATAACCATGGACGTACTCCATACGCTCTCTATGCAAACTACGGGCACGCATCTCTATAAGAGTGCATGCCGTCCTCAACATCTTCTATTTTGCACCCGCTGTGGTGATTTATTCATTTAAAATGCCTGTTTGTGTTGATTCCCACATAAACTAAGGATTTCGCTATAAAATGACCGGTATTTTAAGGTGCATTGTTCCTGGATAGGGCCGTAAAAGATTAATTCGAATGGTGCTCCCCCATCATGCAAAATCCCCGCAGCCTCCGCCTGCTTTTCATCCCAGTGAAGTAAAAGTGGCGGCGACTGCGGGGTGCCTTTTGCGCGGGCGCTATGCCCTGCTGCTCCTTAAGAGTTGTGGGCTTAGTCCTCGTCGATGAAGAGCTGGCCTCGGAACTCTGGGTGCATGAGGTTTTCTACGGACAGAACCTTATTCAAGGTTGCTTCATCCAGCAGCCCCTTCTCCAGGACGAGTTCCTTGACGCCCTTGCCGGTCTCCAAGGACTCCTTAGCAATCAGATCACCATTGTGGTGGCCGATGAATGGGTTCAGGTAGGTGACGATACCAATGGAGTTCTCCACGTAGGCGCGGCACACATCCGCGTTGGCGGTAATGCCAGTGACACACTTCTCACGCAGAGCATCGACGGCGTTGCCCATGATGCGAATGGACTGGAACAGTGCTTCGCCGATGACTGGCTCCATGACGTTGAGCTGCAGCTGGCCTGCCTCAGCGGCCATGGTGACGACGTGGTCATTGCCGAAGATCTTGAAGCAGGTCTGGTTTACAACCTCCGGGATAACCGGGTTGACCTTACCCGGCATGATGGAGGATCCGGCCTGACGGGCAGGCAGGTTAATCTCAGCCAGGCCAGCGCGTGGACCGGAAGACAGCAGGCGCAGGTCATTACAGATCTTGGCAAGCTTCATTGCTGCGCGCTTGATGGTGGCGTGCAGCAGCACGTAAGCGCCACAGTCAGAGGTTGCTTCGATGAGATCGCGAGCGGTCTTCATCTCCAGGCCGGTGACCTCAGACAAGGCTGCGGTGACTTGGTGACGGTAGCCAGCCGGGGTGTTCACACCGGTGCCGATTGCGGTTGCACCCAGGTTGATCTCGAGCAGGCGGCGCTGTGCATCGCGCAGCAATGCCTGCTCCTCGTTCAGGTTATTGGAAAAGCCCTTGAACTCATCACCCAAGGTCATCGGAACAGCATCCTGAAGCTGAGTACGGCCCATCTTCAGGATGTCCTGGAACTCATTGCCCTTGACCTGGAATGCGGCACGCAGACCATCCATGCGCTCAATGAGGTGATCAACTGCTGCGTGCAGACCCAAGCGGAAGCCGGTCGGGTAAGCATCGTTGGTGGACTGGGACATGTTCACATCATCATTCGGGTTGATGATGTCATAGGAGCCCTTCTCCTCACCGAGGTACTCCAGTGCGAGGTTGGCAACAACCTCGTTGGTGTTCATGTTCAGCGAGGTACCAGCACCACCCTGGAAGACGTCCAGCGGGAACTGATCCATGCAGCGACCCTCTTCTAGGATCTGGTCACAGGCCCAGATGATGGCTTCAGCCTTCTTCTTGGGCAGTACGTGCAGGCGGCGGTTTGCCATGGCGGCCGCCTTTTTGACCTGGACCATGCCGCGAATGAAGTGCGGGATGGTGTTGATGGTCACGTAAGAGATCTGGAAATTCTCCATCGCGCGTACGGTGTGCACACCGTAGTAAGCGTCAGCGGGTACCTCCAAAGAACCAAGAAGGTCGGTCTCGGTGCGAGTCTTCTTGCTGGAGTTCTTCGGTGCCTTTTGCTCGGCCACCTTCTGCTGTGCGGCGTGAGTGGAAGTGTCAGCTTCCTTCTTCTTCACGTCCTTTGCTGCAGACTTGGTGACCTTTTCTTCTTTCTTAGAGGACTTTGCCATGATGGCTCGGCTCCTTTGCCTGTCGAGACTTATATTCGAATGAGTAACCTCAACCGCTAATGTTAGCCGCGACTGAATCTATTTGGGCCGACCCAGAAAAATCCCTCCCCTAAAAGCGGGCGATACGTAAATCAGAAGCCAAAATTGCTTCCGCGCCAAGTTTGGAAAGTCGGTCCATGACTTGGTTAGCTTGCTTCTTCGGAACCATCGCTCGCACTGCCACCCAGTTCTCACGCGCCAACGGCGACACCGTAGGACCGGTCAATCCTGGAGTAATACCAGCGGCTGCGTCGAGGTTGGATTGAGCGATGTTGTAGTCGATCATTAGATAAGTGCGAGCGTGCAGAATTCCCTGAATGCGGTCGAGAACTACCTGCTCTTCCTCAGTGACCTCTACCCCTGTGCGCTTAATAATTACCGCCTCAGACTCAATGATCGGCTCCCCGAACGGCGCCAATCCTTGCTGGCGCAAAGTAGTACCAGTTGACACGACATCAGCAATAACATCGGCAACCCCGAGCCGGATGGAGATCTCTACGGCCCCGTCCAATCGAATAACATCGGCCTCAATTCCCTGTGCGGCGAGGTTTGCGCGGACAAGATTGGGGTACGACGTCGCAATCCGCCGCCCAGCCAGTTGAGAGATATCCCACTCCTCCCCTTGCGGCGCTGCGTACCGGAACGTGGAGCCACCGAAGCCTAACGGCAAAACTTCATCAAAGTTCGCTTTAGAGTCAAGCGCCAAGTCCCGGCCAGTAATGCCTAAGTCTAAGACCCCGCGGGCGACATAGATGGCGATATCTTTCGGTCGCAGGAAAAAGAACTCGACCCCGTTATCGGAATCCACTACGTTGAGCGCCTTGGAATGCCCGCGGCCCTTGTAACCGGCCTCTGCAAGGATCTCCACGGCGGCTTCTGATAACGAGCCCTTATTGGGGACAGCTATCTTGATCATGCGGTTCCTTCCATCCTGTGGGGTGTTGCCTAGAGGTACTTATAAAGGTCTTCAGGGGTAAGTCCGCGCTTAAGCATCATGACCTGAGTCCAATAAAGCAGCTGGGACATCTCTTCCGCCAGCTCATCGTTGGACTGATATTCAGCGGCGATCCATACCTCCCCGGCTTCTTCGATGATCTTCTTACCGATGAAATGCTCGCCCTTATCCAGCGCAGCAACGGTGCCAGAACCAGCTGGACGCTGGTCGGCCTTCTCGGCTAATTCCGTAAAAAGAGTCTCAAAGTTCTTCACGCCTACCTATTGTTCCACAGGTAGTTAGAGAATGTAGGGGAACTCTAAATTTCTATTGCCGCACCGAAATCTTAGCGAACCACTCATAGACATCAGTGGCCTTAGCTCCCGCGAGGTGCCGCGAATCGCGGAGGCTAGAAATTTCGGTGACCTCGGTCGGTACCTCAACCTGATCACCTTCGGGCAAACCGATAACCGCACAGCCGGCATCAACTGCGGCGCGCATACCGGTTGCGGAATCTTCGAAAACTAAGCAATCCGCGGGATCTGCTCCAATGCGGCGGGCGGCCTCGCGGTACATATCCGGCGCTGGTTTGCCGGCAGGAACCTCATCCCCGCAGATAGTATCGACGAAATAATGCCGCCCCAAAGAATCGATAGCAGCGTCAGCGACATTGCGCTCTGTATTGGTAGTGACCATCATGGGCACGCCATCGGCTTTCAGTTCCTGAAGCAGCGCAGGGATTCCCGGGAAAATCTCCAGCTGACGAGAAAAAAGGACCTTGACATAGTCAAACATTCGGGCGCGGTAACGCTCGCTGTCACCGGGTTGCAGCGTCACCCCCGCATTATTCGCGCAGATTACCAAGGTGGTATCAAAGGTTGCGCCCACAGTAGCTAGGCGTTGGGTGGGAGTAAGCCGCTTGCCCAGCAGTTCTGAAAGATAAAATGTTGCCTCCGCCCAGAGAGGCTCCGAATTGGTGAGGGTACCATCCATATCCCAGAAGATGGCGGCGGGCTTAGTCTGGCTGGAAGCGGCGGTGGGGTGCGGCACAAGAATAAAGCTAGCTTTCTCTGTCGGGAAGGAAATAGTTTCGCCGTCCGCGCTGTGGGCACACGGCGGCAAGAGCCAGCTGCGCAGTTGATGCCAGCTGGCGCTTACTAAGGCGCAAGGGTCAGATCTAAAAGTCCAGTTCCGGAATCTGCGACAGGGCTTCGTCGTCTGCTCCGGTGGCCGCGCTGGCGTTGTAGATAAGCTCAGAGAGCTCTTCCTTTTCCTCTGGCTCGAGAACGGCATCGTGCTGAGCGCGATTAAAATCTGCCAACGTACGAACGGTCTTGGACAAGACGGTGACCAACTGCGGTCCGTCAGGATCGTCCGGAAGAGCATCCAGCCCATCGAGCATCTGCTCAAGGTGGCCGCGCAGTTCTGGGAGGACGTTGGCGTCAAACGGTGCCTCCCAGAACTCCTTTTCATCTTCCTTGAGGTAATCGCCGGTGGCGAAGGACTTCAGGTCACTAATGAACTCATCTACGGTGGGTTGGAAATCAGCGCGAATGCTCATGCTGTAGATACTGCCCTATCTTGCCTAAGCCTGCACGCCGAGGAGCGAATTTAGTGCGGTGCGAACCAAATCGGCCGCGCCGTCCTCGTCCGTGCCACGGTCGGCCTCTGCCCACTCATCCACGGCAGCGAGCGCGGCCGGGGTATCAAGGTCGTTCGCGATTGCGGCACGCAGCTTGGCGACGATCTCTTCGGCCCCTGCCATGCTTCCCGGCTGCGCCAAGGCCTCCCGCCATGCGGCGAGGCGGCGCTTAGCGGCGGCGAGCACCTCGTCGGACCAGTCGCGCTCGTCGCGGTAATGACCGGAGAAGACGCCCAAGCGGATAGCGGAGGGCTCTTCACCCGCTTCTACGAGCTTGTGAACGAAGACGAGATTGCCCAAGGACTTAGACATCTTGACGCCCTCGAGCCCAATCATGCCGGTATGCACATAGAACTGTGCCATGCGGTCTACTCGTAGGGCAGCCTCTGCGTGGGCGGCGGAAAACTCGTGATGCGGGAACTTCAGGTCGCTGCCGCCACCCTGGATATCAAAGGAAGAACCCAAGCGGTTGGTAGCGATGGCGGAACATTCAATATGCCACCCCGGGCGACCAGGCCCAAAGGGCGACTCCCAGGCTGGTTCGCCCTCGCGGTGGGCGCGCCAGATGAGTGCGTCGAGCGGATTCTTCTTCCCTGGGCGGTCAGGGTCGCCGCCGCGCTCAGCAAAGAACGTGCGCATCTCTTCGGCAGAGTAATTGGACTCATAACCAAAGCGCTCGGTGGCCTCGACGGAGGCGTAGATATCTGGGTGCTCGGGGTCGTCTACGACGTAGGCCGCTCCGGCGTCGAGAAGCTTCTGCACCATTTCCACGATTTCATCGATGGCCTCCATGGCGCCGATATAGTCCTGCGGTGGGAAAACAGAGAGCAACTCCATATCGGAACGGAAGAGATCAATTTGAGAAGTGCCGAGCTCACGCCAATCCACGCCGTCACGTTCGGCACGTTCGAATAGCGGATCATCGACGTCAGTGATGTTTTGGACGTAGTGAACCTTCTTCCCGGCATCCAGGAACGCACGGTAGATAAGGTCAAAGGTTAGGTACGTGGCGGCATGGCCCAAGTGGGTGGAGTCATAGGGCGTGATTCCACACACGTACATGGTGGCGGTATCCCCTGCGACCTCTACGGGAGCGATGGTTTGGTTCGCAGAATCGTACAAGCGCAGCTGCGCCGCATCACCCGGCACAGGGCGGAAGGAAGGTATAGGCCAAGAATGCATAGCCACCATACTAACGCGGTGTGCCTTAGAGCGGCTGCAGGACTCCCAATGCCAAGAGGATCATGACGAGCACGCCGACGGGGATGCGGTAAGCGGCGAACCAAGAGAAGGAGTGGTTGCCCACGAACTTTAGTAGCCACGCAATGGAGGCGTAGCCCAGTACAAAAGCGATGCCAGTGCCGACCAGAAGCTGCAGGCCGGAGGCTGCTTGGCCGGATTCGGGAGAAAAGGCGTCGGGAAGCGAGAAAAGCCCCGAAGCCAGCACAGCTGGAATGGCCAGCAAGAAGCTAAAGCGTGTGGCTACCTCGCGGTCCAACCCCAGGAACAGACCACCAGAAATGGTGCCGCCGGAGCGAGAAACACCCGGAATAAGCGCCAAGCATTGGCACAGGCCCATAACAATGGCGTCTTTCATGGTTAGCTCCTCAAAGCCGCGCTCCTTCTTACCCATCTTTTCTGCAGCGATGAAGACAAAGGAGAAGAGGATGAGCATTGCGGCGGTAATCCACAGGTTGCGCAGGGCGCCGCGAATCGCATCCTCGAATGCGTAGCCGATGATGCCGATGGGAATGGAACCCACGATGACCATCCACCCCATGCGCCAGTCCTGGCCACGAGAGGACTTATCGGCCCAGCCGCGGAACCAGCCGGAGAGAATCTGCCAAATCATTGGGGCGAAATAGACCAGCACAGCCAGCTCCGTACCCAGCTGGATAACTGCGGTGAAGGACGCGCCGGCGTCGTTGCCCCAAAAAAGTTCGGAAACAATGCGCAGGTGACCGGAGGAACTTACCGGAAGAAACTCGGTAAGCCCCTGCACGATGGACAAAACAATGACCTGCGCCCAAGAAACAGCGTCAGTTGCGGTATTAGAAATCACCCGCTTCACACTACAGCCGCGCTGGGCTTCGAGTTTTTACAACACGCGCTGTTAGGATTAGTAGCCGTGAAATCTCAATCTGGCTCCGCACTTATCCTTTCCAGTTTGCTGGCGCTTAGCGCCACCGCGTTGGCCGCCTGCCAGCCCGAAGTGGGCGTGGGCGCCGATCCAGAGACCGCGGTCAAGGGCAATGCCACCCCAGCGGCCTCCCCGGCCAAGGCGGATCCGGAAGGCACCGTGGTCGACCTTAAGGGAGATATCACTGACCTTGCCGCCTTTGATGACTCGCTGGCAGTGCGCACCAAAGACGAGCTTCTTATCGGTAACCAGAAGGATTTTGAAGAGAAGAAGGCTACCTCGCTAGACATTTCTGCGGAGTGTGGTGACCTCAGTTCTTCGGAGTCGGGTTTTGTCCTCGCCTGCCCAGATAAGGTTCTCCTCATGGATCCTGCATCCCCGGATTCTCCCCAGGAGATCCACATGGAGGAGGACTCCCCAGTTACCGCCGCCACCCAGCTATCCAGCGGCGAGATCTTTGCCACCTCGGCCGATTCCACCACGGTAGGCATCTATAAGGACGGAAAGCGCGACGGAGATATTGAGGTGGAAGCCGGCTCGGACCAGCTATTGGCCGTGCCCAATTCCTCAGGCGATGACGGAGTAGTGCGCATCCACCGAGAGGATTCCACTATCCAAAACGTGGACTGGACGAATGATCGCGCGGGCGGCCGACTGCGCGTTGGCCAGGGAGTCGGCAGCATCGCGGTGGGCGAAAACGGAGTGGTCCTCGCCTCCGATACCGAGGGCGGCCGCTTGGCCGTCTACACTTCCGATGACGTGGTCCGCCTGCATCAATACGGCAACGTAGAGGGCACCCCATGGGGCGTAGCCTGGGACGATAAGCGCAATCTGGCGTGGGTGAGCGCCACCGATACCAATAAGGCTTATGCCTTTGAGATTGCCAAAGGCGTCCCAGAGCTGCGCGGAGATCTCTCGACCGTGCCGGATGCGCAAAATATTGCCATGCTTGGCGACGGCACCTTTGTCGCCGCCTCCGCCACCGGCCACGGGCTGCAGTTCGTGGACGCCCCGCACCTGAAGAAGGAGTCTTAAGAAGATGACCAGCACTATTGACCAATTGCGCGCGCAGGCCTACCAGCTTGCATTGCGCGGCATGTTCAAGCTCAGTCCGGAGCGGATACACGAGATCATCAATACCGCCTTGAGCGGACTCCAAGCTGCCGGCCCCATCAACCGCGCCTTGGCAAAGATCCTGCCGGTCAACGATCCAGTGCTGCGCCAAGAGGTCTTCGGTGTAGAATTCCCCCGCCCGCTGGGACTTGCCGCCGGATTCGATAAAAACGCCGCGGCTGCTGATACGTGGACTCCCATTGGCTTTGGTTATGCAGAGTTAGGCACCGTCACCGCCCAAGCACAGCCCGGCAATCCTGCGCCGCGGCTCTTCCGTCTGAAGGCTGATAAGGCCATCTTGAACCGGATGGGCTTTAATAATCAAGGTGCAGCAGCCGCCGCAGAAAACCTACGCAAGCGTCGCTACAGGGATGTCATTGGCATCAATATTGGCAAAACCAAAGTCACTCCTGCCGAGCATGCAGTAGAAGACTACCGCCGCTCCGCGTCGGTGTTGGGCGACTTGGCAGATTTCCTGGTGGTCAACGTTTCTTCCCCGAATACCCCGGGCCTGCGCGACCTGCAAGCAGTGGAATCGCTGCGTCCCATTCTCTCCGCCGTGCAAGAATGCACCGCGGTTCCGGTGCTGGTGAAAATTGCCCCAGATCTTTCGGATGCCGACGTTGACGCAGTGGCAGACCTAGCCCTCGAACTCGGCCTCGACGGAATCGTAGCGACAAATACCACCATTTCCCGCGAGGGACTCAAGACCCCAGCCGCCGAGGTAAAGGAGATGGGTGCCGGTGGCGTATCCGGCCCTCCGGTAGCCGAGCGCTCCCTAGAGGTACTGCGCCGCCTCAATGAGCGAGTCGGCGGCCAGCTCACCCTCATCTCCGTGGGCGGCATCTCCACGCCGGAGCAAGCATGGGAACGCATCACTTCCGGCGCTTCCCTGCTGCAAGGCTACACCGGTCTCATCTACGGCGGTCCGGACTGGATCCGCGATATTCACCGCGGCATTGCCGCTCAAATCCGTGCCCACGGTATGAGCAATATTTCCCAGGCGGTTGGCTCCGGTCTTCCTTGGAAGCCCTTGGATTAGTCCAACCCAAGGTTGCTCAACACAAGGTCCGCCTACTTCTCCTGCTGCACGCAGAGGAAGTAGGCGGACCCTTTGTTTCTTCGGTGTTGACTAGGTCTGCGACATGGCGCTGCGCTTGAGGACCAGTGCGCACAACACCGCGAAGCCGGCGTAGAACACGACCCAAAACTGTGGTTGAGTGAATAGGGTATCGCCGGGCAGAAAGCGGCTTGCTGCAATGATCACAATAGCGATGACCAATGCTGTAACCTGCGCGCGGCTTCCCGCCTGACTCTTGCTCATGGTGCTAAAGGCCCCGACGATGACCGCGGCGACAATAATCGCCACTTTGGAATACGTCCATTCGAAATCGGCACCCCAACCATCCGTGAAGACGGAGATTAGCGCAAAGAGCACCAGCACGAATGCGACCACCATGAAGGCGCCGCCGACCCGCAGCGCCGTCGGCGGACTAGGCTGCGGTGAAGTAGAGCTACTCGCCATTACTTCGCCTCGTACCAGCCCCACAAAATGGCGCGGCCGAGAGCGTGGAAATGCAGGTTGAACCCAAGCACGGTCGGCGAAGCATCTGGGTCGATGTCGAGCTTTTCTACGTCGACTGCATGGACGGCATAGAGGTAGCGGTGCGGGGCGTGGCCGGCAGGCGGGTTTGCACCGAAGTAGGTGCGCTCGCCCGAATCGTTGCGCAAGCTAATGACGCCGTCAATCCCCAAGTCCTCGGCGGCACCGGCATTGGTAGGCAGCTCGCTTACCTCAACGGGGATATTGAACGCCGCCCAGTGCCAGAAACCAGAAGCCGTTGGCGCATCCGGGTCGAGACAGGTCACGGCCAGGGACTTAGTGCCTTCCGGCAGTCCGGACCACGCAAGCTGAGGCGATACGCTCTCTGGGGCGCGGAGCTTCTCCTGGAGCTCGTCTCCTTCCACCACATCAGTGGACGAGAGAACGAAGGACGGGACATCGCGCAGCGGTGCGTAAGGATCTGGACCAGGAAAGCGGGAATCATCTGCGTAAGAAGTCATAGACCCATTTGTACCCCACCTCACAAGCCGATGTCGATGTGGTGTAACCTCCGCAGCCTGCATAAATTTTGCCGCACATGTGGAAAGCCCCCAACCAGACTTACAACCATGTATTTCCACACGCCGCTAACGGTAGCTTTTTCACGCCACACGCAGGCGATTTGTAAAGCAAGCCTCGAGCAGGATACAGTATCGGAGTGCCCAGCCGAGAGGCTGATAAACACCCTGCCCGGGTGGCGGAATGGCAGACGCGCTAGCTTGAGGTGCTAGTGTCCTATTAACGGACGTGGGGGTTCAAGTCCCCCCTCGGGCACAATGTGAAGTCTCGAGACATCGTTCCGGTCGGTGTCTCGAGATTTTTCGTTTTTAGTTGCCCCGTTGGGGGCTGAGTTCGTTGTCTTTCTTGT
>NZ_MKXT01000041.1:0-12301 GCF_001913985.1 Corynebacterium sp. S5S1 | reverse complement strand
GACGCAAACCGCGCCACAACAGCAGAATCCGGAACCCATTTCGACTCCACACAATCACCTAACCCATGTCAGGTGTTTCCACGACCACTAGAAATCAAGTTTTCTGTGGCGTGCGAAGTCAATAAAGTTTAGTGCTGTTCCGGAACGAAAGCGTGGAGCAAAGCCTCCGGATCCTTCGAGGCGATGAGCCAATAAGGAGTATCATCTTCTGGATCATCGAGCACCATCATGGCGTGCTCATCCACCCAAGCGTGGGAAACCAAAAACGCTGCGGGATCGAACTGCGGACCCAGCGCATTGCGCCGCGCAGATTTAGGAACGGTGATAGACCGCGACACGACGTCGTTAGGCAATTGGGCATCTTTGACCGTGAGCCAACGCGTTCCATCCGGGTCACGCTCTACCTTGATGACTGTATTGGACCAGGTAATAAGCACCCATACGGCGATAGCACCAAGGAGGATCGCGGGAATAATGGTCCACCACATGGAGCGGTTAAGGCCAGCGGTAGCGGAAGTAAGCCCCACGATGGCGGCTGCAAAAAGCCAAAAATACCAAGGGACCCATTGGCGTTCGCGGTAGAGCACCTGAGGAGCCACCGTGCCCTGTGCCGAAGCGGCGCTTGACGGTGCCGGAGTTGCGGAAGTAGCAGATGTATCAGACACGTCTAGTCAGTCTAGACCACACGCGCCGCAGAATGAACCTTCCAAGGCAGGTAGGATTGGCCAGGTGACTGACTCGATTCCGCATTCTCAACCAGAAAGCCCCTTTGGGGACGTTAAAGTCAAGCGCCTGGATAAGGAGCTTCCGTTGCCGCACCGCGCCCACCGTGGTGACGCCGGTGCGGACCTCTATGCAGCTGAAGCTCTTACCCTGCAACCCGGCGAGCGCGCCCTCGTCGGCACCGGGATTGCTATTGCGCTGCCACTAGGAACGGTCGGTTTAATTCACCCGCGCTCCGGACTAGCCGCCAAGCAAGGGCTTTCCGTTGTCAATACCCCGGGCACGGTGGATGCCGATTACCGCGGGGAGATCAAGGTCTGCCTCATCAATCACGACCGGCGCACTCCCATTGAGATCGAACGCGGAATGCGCATCGCTCAGCTCGTGGTCCAGCGCGTAGAGCTGGTGGGGTTTGCTGAGGTTGCAGAATTGGATGACACCGTCCGCGGAGCCGGCGGCTATGGCTCTACCGGTGCGTAGTTCAAGCAGTAGAGACTCAACGAAACTTTTAGAAAGGACGTAGCACCCATGGGAATCTGGCCCTTTGGCAAGAAGAACGACGAAGAAAAGAAGGCTCAGGAAAAGCCTGCAGCACAAAGCGAAAAGTCGGCGGACCCCACGTCCGCGGATGCGGAGGCGCAGGAGACCTATGCTCCAGTAGGCGACACCGCAGCAGATGCCGCGGCGGCTTCTGGCAATGAACCCCGCGAATTCGCCCATGATGCCATCAATGGCCAGACTGGCCCCTTTGATGGCGACTCCGTCGATATCGAGACCTTCGATTTCAGCGACTTTTCCATTGGCGTATTAGATCTGGGGTCCCTGCGTATCCCCCTGCCAAAGGAATCCCAGGTACAAGTGGAAATGGGCGAACAAGGCCCACGAATGCTGCACATCGTGACCAAGGTAGGCCGAATTACTCCAGTAGCCTTTGCCGCCCCACGTAAGCCGGGCCAGTGGGCAGAATCCGTGGAGGAAATCAAGGAGGGCATGAGCCGCGACGGACTTACCGTTACTACCGAGCCAGGCCCTTGGGGTGCTGAGGTCGTGGGCAAGAACGACAACGGTCAGGTCCGCGTTATCGGCGCAGATGGTCCGCGCTGGATGCTGCGCATGACCCTGGCCGCGCCGGCCGGTATGGAAGCAGACCTAGCAGACATGGCCCGCGAGGTTGCTGCCCGTACCTTCGTCTACCGCGGGGAAGACCCCATCCTGGCGGGAAATGCTTTGCCGGTCATCATGCCCGAGCAGCTCGTAGAGCAGGTCAAGCAGGCAATGGACCAGCGCCAGCAAGAACAGCGGGCAGCCGCTAATGCTCAACACCACCCAGAAAACGGCGGGGGCGGCCCCGACCCTGCGGCAGAAGCAGAGGCGGAGCAACACTTGCGCGATTTGGGCGGTACCCCACAACAGGGTGAGAATGGATCGTCCCCGCAGAATCCCGATGAGGGCTCTGCACCTAATTCCAAGAACTAGGCAAAGCAGTAAACCACGTGACACATTCTTCCTCGCCGCAACCTTCCCCGGACGCTAAGAACCTGGACTCTGAGGAGTCTGCTGCCGAACCCACCCTGCTGGAGCAAATGGGAGGCTTGTCAGGGCTCATCTCGGCGACCTTGCCGGTCATTGTGCTGATTCCTGTCAATAACTTCTTTGGGCTGGGGCCAGCCTTAGCGGCGGCGCTCGGCGTGGCCGTTGTTATTGCACTTTGGAGGGTAATCCGTAAAGAGACCCTGCAGCCAGCCATATCGGGTCTGCTGGGAGTGGCTCTTTGCGCAGCCATCGCCTGGTTTACCGGTGATGCAAAGGGGTATTTCTTGTACGGCATCTGGATGTCGTTGGCGCTGTGCATTGCCGCGGTACTATCAATCCTTTTTCGGTGGCCCGCTGTGGGTGTCATCTGGAAGGGGATCAATGGCGAGGAAATGCAGTGGCAAAAGGTTCCAGAGGCGCGCCGGGCTTATGCCATCGCTACTGGTGGGTGGGCGGTCATCTTCCTGGCCCGTTTTGTTGTTCAACGCGCCATTTATGATGCGGATGCAACCACGGCCTTAGGGGTGACCCGAATCCTGATGGGGTGGCCGTTGACGCTTCTAGTTACGGCGTTGACCGTGTGGATGGTGCGCCGCGCGGATGCAGCCGTTGACGCAGCGGCGGGCACAGGTGAGCACACTAACGCAGAACGAGAACAAAAGTCTGAGGCAGAAAATGACTGAATCAACGATGAGCCGTGGCGATAGTTTTGAGGTCACTATTGACCGCATGGCGCACGGCGGGGAAGGAATTGGCCAGGCGCCGGATGGGCGAGTGGTATTCGTCCCTCGCGCTTTTCCTGGCGACGTCGTAAAAGCTACGGCCGGCCGTGTAAAGAAGTCGTTCATTAAGGCAGACCTGGAAAGCGTACTAAGCCCTGGGGCGTTGCGTGTTCCATCGTCATGTCCTGCGGCCGCGCAAGGAGCAGGCTGCTGTGATTTCGCCGAGCTGGATCCCGCGGCCGAAACCGGAATCAAGGCAGAGATCTTGTCGGAGCAGCTGCGCCGCACCGGTGTTGTCACCGGCGAGGAACTGAAAATTGAGCAGTACACCTTAGAGCCGGTTCGGGGATGGCGCACGCGGGTGAGGTGGGGCGTCGACAAGCAAGGGCTCGCCGGAACCCGTCAGCGTAGGTCCAATGAGCTTGTTACGGGCGCTGCGTGTACGCAGCTGGCTCCGGGATTGGCAGAGGGGCTCGTTGGAGAGGGCGCGCGCCGGTTTACCCCAGGTGCTGAGGTTATCGCCGTTTTCGATGGCGAGGGCAACCGCCACGTGGTAGAAACCCGCAAGGCCCCGCGCGGGCGCCGCGTGGAGACCATCCGTGAGGTGGTAGAAGGCAGCGGCAAGGTGCACGAGCATGTCGACGGGCGGACGTTTAGCTTTCCTGCTACCGCCTTCTGGCAGGCCCACAGCCACGCTCCGGCCGCGTATACCGATCTGATAGCGGAGTGGCTCGGCGGCCGCGAGTACCAAGAGCACACCGCCTGGGATCTCTACGGTGGCGTTGGCCTCTTCGTTCCAGTATTGGCCGACGCCGTGCAGGGCAAGGTTATCTCCGTGGATTACTCACCGGCGGCTACGGCCGGGGAACAGGCCGGCCTAGCGGACTGCGATGTGGAAGTAAAGTCCGCGAAGGTAGAGCACGTCGCCGCACAGCTTCCCAAGCCTGGCGCTGTAGTCCTTGATCCGCCGCGCACAGGAGCAGGGGAGGACGTGATTCGTTCCGTGGCGGCCGCTGCACCCCAGGCGGTCGTTCACGTGGGATGTGACCCCGCCACCTTCGCGCGCGACTTGGGATACTGGAACCAGCACGGATACGGAATAGAGAAGATGGCACTCATTAACGCGTTCCCCGGAACGCACCACTTTGAAACGATTGCTCTCATTACCCCTGCCTAAGGAGCCTTTATAGCTCCGAGGTGGGGTGTGGCACGTTGCCGCGCCGTTCTCGGAACATTGACCGATATAATATTCACCGCCCGCCGCGGGTACGGTAGAAAAGAAGAACTAAGCACAGAAGGAGTTGAAGGCCGCTCCATGACTATCTTGGATACCATTAGCTCGCCGCAGGACCTCAAGGCACTGTCTGCAGACAAGCTTGAGGAGCTGGCGGCAGAGATTCGGCAGCGCCTCATTGACAAGGTCTCCGTCACGGGCGGACATCTGGGGCCTAACTTGGGCGTGGTGGAACTGACTATTGCGTTGCACCGCGTATTTGATTCTCCGCGCGAGCCAATTATTTTTGACACTTCGCACCAGTCCTATGTGCATAAGATGTTGACGGGGCGCACGGATCAATTCGATACCTTGCGGCAAAAGGACGGCCTTTCGGGGTATACGGACCGCGGCGAATCCGAGCATGACTGGACCGAGTCCTCCCACGCTTCGGCGTCGCTGTCTACGGTCGATGGCTTGTCTAAGGCCTTCAAGATTCGCGGCGACGGTCACCGCAATGTCATCGGTGTTGTCGGCGATGGCGCCCTCACCGGCGGCATGTGCTGGGAGGCGTTAAACAATATCTCTGAGGATAAGGGGCGCAATGCGGTCATCGTGGTCAATGACAACGGCCGTAGCTATTCGCCCACTATCGGTGGCATTTCCGAAAACCTAGGCCGCATCCGCTCCCAGCACGGTTATGACGAGCTCATGGAACAGGGTAAGCGCCGCCTGAAGCAAATGGGATGGGTAGGTGAGCGTGCCTTTGATGCCTTGCACGCCATGAAGGAAGGCGTCAAGTCCACCGTCTTGCCTACCGAGATGTTTCCGGAACTGGGGATGAAGTACATTGGCCCCATCAACGGGCACGATATCGATAGCTTGGTGCATGCCCTGACTTATGCCCGCGATTATGACGGGCCCATCATCGTGCACGTGGTTACCGAAAAGGGCCACGGTTTTGCCCCGGCCGTCAATGAGCCGAAGGACCAGATGCACTCCACCGGTGCTATCGATCCGGTCACCGGTGTGGCTAAGGGCACCAAGCAGCCTGGCTGGACGGCCGCCTTTTCAGAGGAGCTGCTAGCCGCTGCCGAAAAGCGCGATGACCTCGTTGCCATTACCGCTGCTATGGCCGGACCAACTGGGCTCGCTCCCTTCCAAGAGCGCTTCCCAGAGCGGTTCTTTGATGTGGGAATTGCCGAGCAGCACGCAATGACCTCTGCCTCTGGGTTGGCGCTCGGCGGGATGCACCCCGTCGTGGCGGTATATTCCACCTTCTTAAACCGGGCTGTGGACCAGGTCATTATGGATATTGCGCTGCTAAAGCTGCCGGTAACCATCGTGCTTGACCGCTCCGGAGTTACCGGTTCCGATGGCGCTTCGCACAATGGCGTGTGGGATATGGCGCTCATGAGCATTGTGCCGGGCATGCATATTGCCGCCCCGCGCGATGGCGCGCGCCTGCGGGAGCTCTTCCGTGAGTCGCTAGAGATTGAATCTGGCCCGTCCGTGGTCCGCTTCCCTAAGGGCAACCTGCTGCCGGATATGGAAGCGGTGGATACGTTGGGCGATGGTGTAGACATCCTGCACTATGGCGAAGCCGATGCCGGCGAGGACACCCCTGAGGTACTCATCGTTTCCATCGGCGCCATGTCCGCCCGCAGCATCGAGGCTGCAAAGCTGCTCGGCGAGCAGGGCGTGAACGTTACCGTTGTTGACCCGCGTTGGGTAGCGCCGGTGGCAAGCTCTGTGGTGGCTCTCGCCGCTGACCACGACTTGGTGGTTACTGCAGAAGACGGCCTTGTACGCGGCGGTATTGGCTCCATGATTTCGGAGGCCCTCAGCGCAGCCGAGGTCGATACTCCTGTGCGCCGACTCGGCGTTCCGGGTTATTTCCCTAAGCACGGCTCCCGCGGCGAGGTTTTGGAAGAATTTGGGCTAACGCCAGAGCTTATGTCGGCGTCGATAAGCGAGTGGCTAGAAAACCTCACTGCTGATGCCAACGCGCGAGGAGAAGAGAACTAAACCTAGCCTTGTAAATATTTCTAGAAAAGACCGTCCACGATAATCGGGACGGTCATTTCTAATTGCCATTCGCGCGCGCCCTCCGCGCGGAGGAACGCAGCGATGTCGCCTGGCTGGCGAATGGCGCCGGCGACAGAATCAGGTCCGCCGTGGCGCTTATCGGCGCGCACACCTACCTTCGCCCATACCGCTGCACGCAAAGCGGCAGGGCGGATAAGGAGTTCGGATGGCATACCGAGTTCAGTGGCGAGATCGGCGATGTCCGCGCGGATAGTTTGGTATATCTCCCATAGGTCCGGGTAGTCCTTGGCCCAGATGGTTTTGGAAGGAACCGGTTGTGGGGCGCGATGGACGCGAGGCCGCTGCTGCGGGGGAACGGCGCGCGCCTGGTGAAGGACAGCCATCCACCGGGCGGTCGCGCCCTTGCGCCGGCGGGGAAATCCCTTGACTCGGGCAAGATCACCGGCGGTGGTGGGAAGGGCGCGCGCAATTTCTACCAGCGTCTTATTCGCTAATACCCGGCCGGGCGCAGTGTCCGTGCGCCGAGCGATAGCGTCGCGCTTAAACCACAGCGCTCGAGCAGCAGCGAGCTGACTGCCGCTGCGCAAACTGGAGATGCCCTTCAGATCGCGCCACGTGTGCGGCTGGGGAGCGAAGTCTCCGGAATGTTCTTGGACTATGGCGGAAAATTCTTCTAAAGCCCAGTCCATCTTGTCTTGTTCGGCCAGAATGTCGCGCAGGGCTTCGGCCAGCTCGAGGAGCAGTTCCACATCGAGCGCGGCGTATGCCTTGAGTTCCTCGCTGAGCTGCGGGGTGGACCAGTCGGCATCGCCGTAGCCCTTTTCCAATTCGACATCAAAAAGCTCCGCGACCATAGTGCCCAGATTGGGCCGTTCAAATCCCGCGAGCCGTGCCGCCAGTTCCGTGTCAAAGATGGAGCCAGGAAATAGACCGAGCCACCCGAGACAAGGCAAATCCGAATGGGCGGCGTGAATAATCCACTCCGTGCCGTTGAGCACTGGGGCAAGGGCGGCCGTGAGCTCCTCGCGGTGGCCTTCAGGGGCAAAAAGCATCGTTCCCGCGCCGCGGCGGCGAATTTGCACTACGAAGGCGCGATCATCGTAGCGATAGCCGGAGGCGCGCTCGGTATCGATGGCAAAGGGGCCCGTACCCGCAGCTAGGCGGGCTGCGGCAGCGGTGAATTCCTCCGGGGTGGCAAGAACCGGCGGGATGCCCTCGAGCGGCCGGCTGCGCAATTCTGGCATATTAGCGGCCGAGCTCGGTGACGCCCTCAGGGGGTAGTCCGGCAACGTTGGCCAATACCTGGGCAAAAGCCTGCACGTGGGGTGCGAGGTCGAGGCCTTCGGCAGTCCACGAAGCGCGCATTTCGATCTGGTAGGCGCGCGGAGGCCCGCCAATCTCTCCAAAACGCACGGACGCGGTGGAAGTGACGGTGCCGCCCAAATTGGTATGGTCGGCTCCCTCCTTTTCCAAGCCTTCGTTGAGCCATTGCCACGCCACATCGGGCAAGAGGGGATCGCCGGCTACGGCGTCGTCCATATCCGCCTGGATATAGGCCACAAGGCGCATGGCGCCCTCCCAAGCTTCCTCAGCGCCCGGATCGTGGAGCAGGATGAGGCGACCAAAGGCGTCGCCCTCTGCATCGGTGGGCACGATATCTGAGTTGTCTTCGTTTACCACTTCGAGGCCGATTGCGTGGCTAAACGGCGCAAGGCGTTGCGGTGGACGAATGGAGCCTAGGGCTATCTCAGGGCGCAGGTCGGCCGCGTGCATGGACTCCACTGCTTGAGTGAAGGCGGCGGTGGTGGCTGGTTCGTGGCCTTCCGCCTGCCCGTGCAAAGGGGTGGGGGCGGTAGCCTCGGCGCTGCGTGGGGTGGTCGATTCGGAATTGCTCACGACGTTCAAGCTATAGTTTCGCGGGCTCTAGCTGGGGGAGGCGCGCCGATCCGCAAGTGTGTCGCCATTTGTGTGGGAGGGGAAGTGACAAGTTTCCATATCCAACTTATGATGGATATGTTCGTAAACCGAGAGGCTTCTGCAAAGGAGAACACAATGGCGAAGCTTGACTACAAGGAACTCAACGCGGTTCAGCAATATTCCCAGCACGCGGTTTTTAAGGTGATTCCGGGCGCGCTCGGCACTGAGCGAGCGGAGATCATCGCCCAAGCGCAGGAGTTCTTTGCCGGCGTAGAAAAGGCCGGGAAGGTAACGGTGCGCGGCATTTACGACCTCACGGCTATGCGCGATTCCGCCGACTTCATGATCTGGTGGCACGCTGAGGAATTCTCTGACCTGCAGAAGGTCTTTGGGGACTTCCGCCGCGAGACCACTCTGGGGCAAGTCAGCGAAGTGACCTGGGTAGGCAATTCCTTGCATCGGCCGGCAGAATTCAATAAGTCCCACCTGCCATCCTTCATCATGGGTGAGGAGCCGAAGGAGTGGATCTCGGTATACCCCTTCGTGCGCTCTTATGACTGGTACACCATGGACGAGGAAAAGCGTCGCCGCATCCTTATGGAACACGGCAAGCAAGCGCGCGACTACCCCGATGTGCGTGCAAATACCGTCCCAGCCTTTGCCCTGGGTGACTATGAGTGGATTTTGGCCTTCGAGGCGGATGAGCTCCACCGCATCGTCGACCTGATGTACTTGATGCGGTACACCGAGGCCCGCCACCACGTGCGGGAGGAGATTCCCTTCCACACCGGCCGCCGCGTCAAGGACGTAGCAGAGCTTATCGCAGTACTGCCCTAAAAGAAGCGCCGCCCAGCAGTAGCCCTGCTTGGCGACGTCTCCTCTTAGCCGCGCCCCGTCACTAGCCTGCACGTTAGGCTGCTGACGGGGCGCGCTTTCTTGTGCATGCCACCTTAGGCGGTGCCACCTTCTACCGGCTTTTCCTCCAAGTCCAGGCAGATGGAGTTGATGCAATAACGCAAGTCGGTGGGGGTATCGTAGCCCTCGCCCTCAAAGACGTGCCCCAAGTGGGATTCGCAGTTGGCGCACAAAACCTCTACACGACGCATGCCTAGCGAGTTGTCTTCGCGCTCAATGATTTTGTCCCCTGCGAGTGGGGAGAAAAAGGAAGGCCAGCCGCAGTGGGACTCAAACTTTTCCGTAGAGCGGAAAAGCTCCGTTCCGCACGCGCGGCAAGAATAGACCCCCTCGGTGGTGGTATTGGTGTACTCGCCTACGTGGGGCGGCTCGGTGCCGGCTTCGCGCAGGACATAGTATTCCTCGGGGCTTAAGCGCTGGCGCCATTCGGTATCGGCAATGAGCTTGAAATCGGTCATAGGCCGAGTCTAAACCGTGCTGCGCGCGGCACGCCACCAGCCGGCGACCGTAGCGAAAATTGCGACGATAAGCAGCGCCCATCCCACCGTGGCCGTGAAAAAATTCATCCACCGACCAGCATCCGGGTGCGCTGTAGACGCCCAGGAAACGGGAGCCAAATAGAGAAAGGCCGCAAACCACGCACCCGCAGAATGGAAAACCGATCGCTTGAGCACAACGGTAAACATCAATGGGAATAACCACATGGAGTAATACTGTTGGCCAAGGGAAGATAGGAAGAAGATACCCACCATGATCGCCCCGCTGGTCGTCAGTGCCCACAAGGTCGGATCGGAGTTGCGCCAGCGCAAAAGCCCGAGAATCGCTGCGGCCGAAAGCGCGGCAAATATCAACCACACGGTCCAATACAGTCCCGCGCTAAAGTCAACGTAGGCGTGGAAGCCTGCCCAGGAAGAATTGGCATAGTCACGGGTTTCCGAGAGGTAGGGCAGGAGGTTATCCACAAAGCCGCTAGCGTCCGGCACGAGCGGCCACGCTAGTAGGTTGAGTGCTACCGGTACGCTGATGCCGGTCGCGAGACTGCGCCATTGTAGCTTGACCAGGGGCAGGAAGAGCAACGGCGCAAATTGCGGCTTAATGACGATGGCCAGTCCAATGGCCACGCCTGCCACCCAGCCCATCCATGGGGTGCGCTCGGCGCGCACGAAGGCCCACAAGAACACGGCCATGCACAGCAAGAGAATGCCGTTGATATTGGTAAATGCGAGCGTATTGGTCACCGATTCCGTGACAAAGGCCAAAGCGATGGATACTGGCCACACTGCCGAAGTAAGTGTGCGGCCCACCGCAAGGGTGAGCACCGCTAGCGCGGCCACGATTGCAGCCGCGTTGGCGACGATGAATAGTCCCCGTGCCAGCGAAAAATCGATGTGCGCTAGCGGCGCGAGCAGCAGCGTCGCCCCCGGGGTATACAGGTACAGCGGATCAACGTGGTTATAAGCCTGCTCATAGACCGGCTGGCCAGTGGACATGCGCGCCACAGCGTTATACACGGTGGTGAAGTCATCCGTCGGCGTGCCATTGCGCGCGATGATGAACACGCGATGCACAATAAGCAGGATGGCCACGGGCCAGGCAGCGGCATTGATTCGGGAATTCACGGCCCCTTAGTCTACGGCCTAGCGAGCGCGGGAATACCGCAGAAACACCGTGCCATCGTGATCGGCCGCGACATTTTCTAATTGCATGCGGCGATGGGAATGCTCGCCCTGAAACGTCGCCATGGGAGTTTCCACGCCGGTAGATAGATGCGGGTCTAGGGTCAAATACATCTGGTCGATGGCATCGATGTCTACCAGCTGCCCTATCATTCCTGGCCCGCCCTCGCAGAGTACGCGCTTAAACCCGCGGTCCTTCAAGACGGATATGTAGTTCTGCGCGGTTCCTTCGCCAGCATCGCAGACTTCCGCGCCTGCGGATTCGATGGTCGCGATGCGCTGTGCGAGCTCTTGATCGTCCCAGCTGCTATGGGGGACCAAGAGGATGGGAGGGGTAGTGAAATCCGTGAAGAAGTCCGAGGTGATATCAAAATCAAGGCTGCGGGAAGGCACCGCAATCGGAGCGGGACGTGAGCCATCCGTGGCCGGAGCGACTCCTGAATAGTCCTCCGCACGCACCGTTTGCGCACCCACCAACACGACGTCTGCCCAGTTACGTAGAGCTGCGAAGAGCTGTCCGTCAGTATCATTTCCCATGTCTTCGGAAACGTGGTTCATGGTTGCCGAGCCGGTTAGCGTGCTGACCATATTTGTGCGGATGGTGAATACGTCACCGGAATCCAGGCCCAATAGCGAAGAGATATCCATGCCTTCCCAGCCTAGTCAAGGAACCAGATGCCCAGAACGGTAAAGCGTAGGGCGCACCCCAGACGATGGGCCTACACCAAGCGGATGAGTATTACGCCAACCAAAATTACTGCAATGCCGGCTACCTGGCGCATTGCTACGGGGGCGCCCCGCAGGCGATCGATCAGTACGGAGCCCACCATGGAACCAAGAAGCGTTGCCACCACAGTAAGCCCAGTACCAATCTGCGGTACTAAGGCCGCGTTGCCAAAGACAAACAAGGCTCCCAAGGCGCCGCCTGCCCACATCCACCATGGGTTAGCCTTACCCTCGGGACGCTCAATGCGAGGGCGCCAGCGCAAAGCAATATTGAGCACTACCAGCGCGGAAACACCAATGCTAAAAGAAACCAAAGCCGCACTAACGGGCGACCCGGTGATCTGACCAAGGTGGCCGTTAATGGCGGATTGGCTTGCGGTAAAGCAACCAAAGACAAAGCCTGCGAGGCGACAAAGCCATAACGCCATAGCACTGTCTTCTTGCGTCGTCGGCGCGCCGGGGCTGGCTACAATAGAAATCACACCACCGAGGACAACTAGTGCCCCTAGCGCGCGAACTAGGGATAGAGGGGAAGTGGGGGAGTCAAATAGTCCACAGTGGTCGATGACAAGGCCCATCATGATCTGGCCCGCAATGGGTAGGACCACGGTCTGGACCGCACCCAGATGAGGAAACAACAGGATATTTCCAGTAAGCGCAACCACGCCGAGCAGGCCACCGAACCAAATCCACAGCGGTTCCCCAAATGCACGGGAAATGCCGAATTCGCGGGTTAAGCGACAAAATGTGTGTCTGCTATCGGCGTGTCGCGGGGTTAGATGTGGCCTTTTTGGATGCCGATTGAGTGTGTGTACTCGGTATCGATA
>NZ_MKXT01000040.1:0-14666 GCF_001913985.1 Corynebacterium sp. S5S1 | reverse complement strand
CAGACGGAGGGAACGGAAATAAACATAACCCGCCCAATCGGGTGGACAGACCATGAATCTTCGGCGCCCTGAGGTGGAACTGCTAACAACGTAATGGGCATCGCCAAGCAGGCTAGCCCTTAAATTAAAACAGCCCGGCCGCGCCCTCCGGCGGAGTAAGCCCTAGGTGTCGCCATGCTGCAGCGGTAGCTACACGGCCGCGTCCCGTGCGCGCAACCATCCCGGCACGCACCAAGTAAGGCTCACACACTTCCTCTACCGTCGAGGGCTCCTCGCCCACTGCGATGGCCAGTGTGCTCACGCCAACCGGTCCGCCGCCGTGCCCCTTAATCAAGGCATTGAGCACCGCTCGGTCGAGGCGGTCAAGTCCCATGTCATCTACGTCAAAGACTTCGAGCGCTCCCTGGGCCGCACTGAGATCAATCCGGCCGGTGCCATTGACCTCGGCATAGTCACGAACGCGGCGCAGCAAACGGTTAGCAATACGCGGGGTTCCGCGCGACCGAGAGCCAATTTCTACCGCCGCATCGTGGTCAATTTCCACGTCCAAGATGTGGGCGGCGCGCTTGATCACCTGGGTGAGATCAGCCGTGTCGTAGTACTCCATCTGCGCGGTGAAACCGAAGCGGTCGCGCAATGGGCCCGTGAGCATGCCGGCGCGCGTAGTCGCACCGACCAAGGTAAAAGGCGGGATCTCTAGCGGAATAGAAGTAGCACCGGGCCCCTTGCCCACGATGACGTCAATGCGGAAGTCCTCCATTGCCATGTACAGCATTTCTTCTGCTGGCCGGGCAATGCGGTGGATCTCATCGATGAACAGGACATCGCCTTCCATAAGGTTGGAAAGCATTGCGGCCAAATCACCGGCGCGCTCCAAAGCGGGTCCAGAAGTCATACGCAGCGAGGTGCCCAGCTCCTGGGAAATAATCATCGCCATTGTGGTCTTGCCTAAACCGGGCGGCCCTGAAAGCAAAACGTGGTCGGGCGTCACCCCACGGTTCTTTGCCCCCTTAAGCACAAGGGAGAGCTGCTCGCGTACCTTGGGTTGACCGATAAACTCCTCGAGCGACTTTGGACGCAAGGAGCGTTCAATATCATGCTCCTCGGAGTGCGCGGTGGCATCCACATCGCTATTGCGCTGGGTGGCGTGTGCCGCGTCGACGCCCTCAGGGAGATTGAACTCGGTGCGCTCAATATCGGACATGATTTTTCAGCCTTCCTGCCGGTTATTTCTTCTTGCCCAGCTGCGCCAGCGCCGCACGCAAGAGAGAGGACGTATCGGCATCGGGATTTTCCGCGTAGGCGGATTCCACAACGGGACGCGATGCCTTTTCGCTAAACCCAAGGCCAACAAGCGCCTCAGTCACGCTTTCAACCACGGCACCACCGGCCGGCGCGATGGCGGTATCAACGGAGCCTGCGGCGGCAGGCTCGCTTGGCGCAAAACCCGCTACCTTATCTTTCAGCTCCAGAGCCAAGCGTTGGGCCATACGCTTGCCGACGCCCGGGATAGACTGCAGCGCCTTCACATCTTCCGCGCCAATTGCCGCAGCAAGTTCCCCTGCCCCCATGACCGACAGCGCCGCCAGGGCCAGCTTAGGCCCTAGGCCAGACACGGATTGCAGCACTTGGAACATCTCGCGGTCCTCATCAGCGCTGAAGCCATAAAGAGTCAGAGAATCTTCCTTGACCACCAGGTTGGTAAGAACCGTAGCCTGTTCTCCGCGACGCAAGGTGCCCAGTGTTTTTGGGGTAGCCAGAAACTTGTACCCCACGCCTGCACAGTCGATAACCCCATGGTCGAGTCCAATATGGATTACCTCTCCACGCAGTGCAGCAATCATTGGCTTCTTATCCTTCCACTCTCAGTAAAAATCCCTAGCGCTTCTTGCCCTGGCCGCGCACGCCGCTGGTCTTAGCACCAAGCCCGAGCCCGGTATGGTCCATCCGCACAATGGCCGGGGCACGCCAGCAGTGGCACACTGCCAACGCAAGCGCGTCGGCGGCGTCGGCAGGCTTGGGCGGTTCAGTCAACCCCAGAATACGGGTAATCATGGTAGTCATCTGCTTCTTATCTGCGCGTCCGTTCCCTGAGATGGCCTTTTTCACCTCGGACGGGGTGTACATGTATACCGGAATATCGCGTTCAGCCGCAGCCAGCACCAGCACCCCTACGACGTGGGCCGTTTGCATGACTGTGGATACCTGGCCGCGTTCGAAGACGCGCTCGATCGCAACCACATCTGGCGAATAGTCATCCATCCACTCTTTCGCCGCCACCGAAAGGCGCAGGAGGCGCTCCGTCAAGTCCTTATCGCTCGGGGTGCGCACCACGCCGACAGAAACGGGAAGGATTGCTCGGCCACGACCAGCCTGAACCACCGAAAGCCCGCAGCGCGTCAAGCCTGGGTCAATTCCCATCACGCGCATTCCTTCTAGGTTCATCTCTCCCCCATTGTCATGTCGGCACCACCGTGCACTGCCTACCACCCCATTATGGACTACACACAAGTGTTCTACAAGCGTAGCATCCAGTCAACCCATGGAAAAGCGCCGGCAACGTCTCCTGCGGGCTATCCCCACGGAGCGCTACCGGCGCTAAGGTCCGTTCCTGCTACAAGAGGATTAGTCCTCGTTCAGCTCGGCTAGAACCTCATCGGAGAGATCCATATTGGTGTAGACGTTTTGCACATCGTCAGAGTCTTCCAAGGCATCAATGAGGCGGAAAATCTTCTTGGCGTCATTGGCCTCCAGCGGCACCTCGACAGACGCACGGAAGTCATTGTCGGAGTCATCGACCTCAATATCGGCGTCCTTGAGCGCGTCCTTGACTGCCTGCACATCTGTCGGTGCGCAAACAATCTCAAACTTCTCGCCCTGGTCCTTAACCTCTTCCGCGCCTGCTTCCAGCACGGCCATCAAGACGTCATCCTCCGTCAGCTCGCCTTTTTCTACCAAGACGTAGCCGGTACGGGTGAACATGTAGGCCACAGAGCCGGACTCACCCAGGTTGCCGCCGTTCTTGGACATCGCGGTACGCACGTCGGTCGCCGCACGGTTGCGGTTATCCGTCAGGCACTCGATAAGCATTGCTACGCCGTTCGGGCCATAGCCTTCGTACATGATGGTTTCCCAGTCGGCGCCGCCGGCTTCTTCACCGGAACCGCGCTTGCGAGCACGCTCAATATTGTCATTGGGGACGGAGGCCTTCTTGGCCTTCTTGATCATGTCATCAAGGGTTGGGTTAGCCGCTGGGTCACCACCGCCGGTACGAGCCGCCACTTCGATGTTCTTGATCAGCTTGGCAAATTCCTTGCCACGCTTGGCATCGTTGGCAGCCTTCTTATGCTTGGTAGTTGCCCATTTCGAGTGGCCTGACATGTAGTCCCTTTCTAATCGGGTGCTGAAACTGGTGGCAATTATACGTGTGCTGCACGAACGCGTGAAAGCGACCCCCTTATAAGCGGGACATTCTTATACATTGTGCCAATTGCCATGGGCAGAGCCGCTGCCCAAATTTTCATCTAAGTAACGTGTAAGGCCTTCTTGATTTACCAACGCCACCAATTCACCCTGCTCTGTAAAAATTTTGCCACGCGCAACCGCCGTTGCGTTCGACGCCGCGGGTGATACCTGCTCATACAACAACCACTCATCCACCCGGAATGGGCGCAGGAACCATATCGCATGGTCAAGGCTGGCCAATTGCACTTTTTCTCCCTGATGCGGAATAAGGGCCGAGCGAATCAGCGTCATATCTGACATATAAGTCAGCGCAGCGCAGTGAAAGGCAGAATCCGCTGGCAGATGACCTGTGTTGCGGAACCAGATATACCGATAGCCTGCACCGGTGCACTCTGCAGCCACCGGATCGCGGTCCTCCTCTGGCACGAGGCGAATATCCCATTCCTCCCACTCTTTGAGGATAATCCGGGTGGAGTACGGGGCCCCACCGCCCATCCGAGCTGCCTCCTCGGGCCCTAGTACCTTCGGCGCGGCGTCCTGATGCTGCGGACCGTAGTCGCCGTCGCGGTGGAAACTAGCCATGAGAGTAAAAAGGAGCACGTCACGTTGGTAGACACGCACCTGCCGATTAGCAAAGGATCTCCCCTCCCGAATTCGTTCGACCCGGATCTCAATTGGCTGGCTCGCATCGCCAGGGCCTACAAAGTAGCCATGCAGGGAGTGGATGTCTTTGCTGGACACAGTGCGCTGGGCTGCGGCCACTGCTTGAGCAGCAATCTGCCCGCCGAAGGTACGTTCAATCCGCGACTCCACAGCAGGGCCTTTAAAGACATCGGCCACTTTCGTTTCCTCGACGGCCAGAACCTCGCGAATAGATGCCATCTGCACACTCCCTATGTCCTACATCACTTTCTAGGCAATTACCGTCCACACTACTCACTGGACGAGCCGTCAGTTTGTTTTTCAATCCGTCCCCCCACTTCTGGGAGCAAAAGTGGAGGAATTTTCTAGAAGAAACTATGTCCGCTACCGAAGTAGGCGCGCATTGAATAAAGTCTTTCGAGTGAAACGCATCGCTTCTGTTCCAGCAGTATGGATTGGGTGGGTCATCGCCCGCCTCGTCCTTATTTACCTACTCAAGATTAACCACAATCCCAGGGGCGATGTCGCATATTATTTTGCCGGGCTCTTTGGCGATGACCCGACACAGATGACCGAATACCCCCACTCGGGCACGTGGCCCACGGTGCTTTTGGGATGGCTCACCGGCGAGAATATCACCGCTTTCTATATCGGCTTCACCATCATGACCCTGCTTGTTGACGCCGCCTTTTTAGCCCTCCTCCTGCGCCACCACCCGACTCAACCGCGCAGTTTCCAGGCCGCCTGGTTCTGGGTCCTCTTCGGCACCGCAGCTGGCCACACCTTTGTGTGGCGTCTCGATATATTCCCCGCCTTAGCCGTGGCCGGGGCAGCTGCACTTCTAGCTACCCGTCCGCTCATCGCCTCAGCGGTACTGGGATTTGCCACCACGATGAAGCTATGGCCAGGAGTCCTCGCTGCCGGCTTGGTGGGCCGCTTCAACAGCTCCGCAACCTGGCAGCGCCTACTCGCGTTTTTCTGCACCATCGTCGCGGTCTGCACCGTCACGATTACTGGCTCTGGCACCGAGCGCCTGCTTTCACCGCTGAATTATCAGGGCGTGCGCGGTCTCCAGTTGGAGTCCATCCCGGCGACGTTCCTGTTGCTGCAAGCACATCGCTCTCCGGGGCGGTGGCACCTGGGCTACGCGCCGTCCAAGAGTTTTGAAATTTCCGGGCCTGGCGTAGATACCGCAATGACGTGGAGCACTATTGCCACCATTGCCATGCTCGTCTTCGCAGTGGGCTGGGCGCTGTACCGCCTGTGCGCCGGCGGATGGACCACCCGCACGACCATGGCGTTTTTTACCGTTATGGTCCTGCTTCTTATCGCGACGAATAAGGTTTTCTCCCCGCAATACATCGTCTGGCTGGGCCCCTTGCTTGCCGTGGTGATCCGCCAGCGCCTGCCGCAAGGATTCGCCTCCCTGCGGAAATTCCAAGCCTTGTTAGCGTCCTGCACCATCATCGCCGCCGTGCTGGGCACCTTGGTCTACCCATTCAACTATGACTACATCTGGAACCACGTGGGCGAGAACATGTTCGCCGTCTACCTATTGGTGGCCCGCAATATCCTCATCGTTGTCATGGCCATCATCGGACTTGTCTGGTTTGCAGTTGAGGTGGCCCTGGCTTCGAAGGTCGAGCGGGCAGATGTGCAGCAGCGACAGTCTCCTTCCTCCCCGGCAGATGGCGCGGCTGCTAGCACCGAGGCACAGCCGGTATTCCGTCGCCGACGCGGCCGGCACGCGCTTGCCTCCTGAAACTTGAGGTAGATCTGCCGGCTACTCGGCCAGCATATAGTCAAAATATTCCGGCAGTTTTGCGGTGCCGCCCAGATGAAAGAGCCGTACCGCAGGGCGCAAGCGCAGCGCGCGGGTGTCGCTGACCGCCTCGTTGTAGAAGCGGTGGGCAAGTTGGATGCGGCCCTCGGCGTCGGCAAGCGCGGCAGGGCGACGGTCCGCGGGAAACTCCCTCACTATGGCGGCAGATAGTTCCCGCTCGGCCATAGTGCGCGGTTCGAAGTGTCCTTGATAGAGCTCGGTAGATTCCGCCCGCTGAGCTAGCGCCGCAAGCTTTGGTGCTACGGCCGCTGTCACCGCTGCCCTGCGGTCTAGAGCCGCCTGCAGCTGGGCCAGCGAGGCATCAGTGCGGATGTGCAGCGAGTTAAGCCGCTGGGCGGTAAAAAGCGCCCACAAACCGACGATGATAAGTAGGAAGAGGACTAGAGCAATTTCAATGGCCATCAACGCTTCACCCTCACCTTGGTACCGTCTTGGACAGTCTCATAGACCTGCATCACGGCCGCCGCTACATGGTCCCAGTCATAGGTACTGGCGCGTTGGACGCCATTGCGCACCAACTGGGCCCGATACTCGGCATCATCAAGCACCTCGTTGAGGACGCGAGCCAAATCCTCGCTGTCTTCATTGCGGAAGAGTGCGCCGGCAACCTCGTCGGAATCGGCATTGCACACCGCACGGAAGGCTTCCAAATCGGAAGCAACGACTGCCGCTCCGGCCGCCATGGCCTCTACGAGCACGATGCCGAAGCTTTCGCCACCGGTATTTGGGGCCACGTAGACATCGGCACGGCCCAGGATTTCTGCCTTTTCGGCGTCGCTGACCCGGCCTACAAAATCCACACTCTCGACCTCGCGGGCGCGGCCGCCGCCCATGATGGTCACGCGGATATCGTGGTGTACTTGGCGGAGCGCGCTCAGCAGGATATCGAGGCCCTTGCGCGGTTCATCCAAACGTCCCAAGAAGACAACTTCCAGGGGATCGCCGGAGGCTTTGGCCGGGCTGCGGCGCCGAGCCTGGGCGTAGACCGACGTATCCACGCCGTTGGGTATGAGGACCGGGTCTCCGCCCAATTGCTCCACCTGCCACCGCCGCGCCATGTCGGATACCGCGATGCCACCCCGGATCTTTTCCAAGAAGGGAACGAGGAAAGGTTTGGCCAGGGTCAGCACCAGGGAGCTAGACGCAGAAGCGTGATACGTCGCCACCAGTGGGCCTTGGGCCACAGCCAACGCGGTCATGGAAAAGCTCGGGGAGTTCGGCTCATGGATGTGCAAGACATCGAAGTCGCCCTCCTTGATGAATTGCTTTACCTTGCGTGTTACATGGGGCCCCACGGACAGGCGCGCCACCGACCCGTTGTACGCGATGGGGAAAGCCGGCCCTCCCTTGACTACGAAATCCGGGAGCTGGGTGGATTCCGCAGCGGGGCCAATGACCTGTACATGGTGCCCTTGTTCAATGAAGACAGTCGCTAGGTCAAGAATATGGGCTTGAACCCCGCCTGGTTCATCGAAAGAGTAGGGGCATACGATTCCTATGCGCACTAGCTCCCCCCTTCCTGCGATGGCCCAGTGTGGCGGGCATTGCGGGCATTTTCGGCCGCCCGCGCTTGCCGACGCCTCTCTATGTCCACATTCCACTGCGGCTGCAACATATGCCAATCCTCCGGGTGGCGGCGGATATTGGCGGCGAAGCCATCGGCCATGCGCTGCGTTGTCTCCTGCAAGTCCGTTACCTCGAGCTCAGGAGACACAGAGAGCCCCCAGCCCTCGCCTGCAAACCAGGAGTGCACCACGTGCAGGGCGGCGCCAGTCTCTAGGGCAAGCTGTGCGGGACCGGCGGCCATATTGGCCTTTTCCCCCATAAAATCCACGGTAACGCCGCTTCGGGTGAGGTCGCGCTCAGCCAGCAGGCAGACCACGCCACCGGCTTCCAGCACCTCTTTGAGGCGGGCGAAAGGCGAGGCTTCGCCGCCAGTGAGGGGGAGAACCTCAAAGCCAAGGGTTTCGCGGTAGTCCACAAAGGCGTCGAAAAGCACTGCGGGCTTAAGGCGCTCTGCAACGGTAGTGAACTGGCCATAATGACCGACGAGGAAGACGCCCGCCATATCCCAATTACCGGAATGCGGCAATGCCAAAATGGTGCCGCGGCCGGATTGAGCCGAAGCATCAAAATGCTCAAGGCCTTCCAAACCGCTGAGCAAGCGCTCATGCAGCCCGGCATCACCGTGGATAGCTGGCAGGCGGAACGCCTCCATCCAATAGCGCATATAGGAGCGCACCGAATCCCGCACCAACCCGCGGGTGACGTTTTCCGGGCCCACCACTCGCGCTAGGTTGCGGCGCAAGCCCTCCATTCCCCGACCGTTGCCGCTTGCGTAGTCCGCACCCCAGCGAAAAAGCGTGCGCGCAATGGGCTCGGGCAGACGGCGCACCACCTTCCACCCCGCGAGGTAACCCGCCGCGGAGAGGTCTTCTCTATCCCACATGGTGTCACAACCTCCTGATTGTAGGTGGTGCAGTACGAGCTACTGCTGCTCTTGGCGGGCAGCAATAACCAAACGCTGGCACACGGTGAAGACGGAGCCAACGGCCAAGATCCACAGCGCTACCTCAATGGCATGCGGTACTCCCAAGCCCTCGAGGCCGATGCCGCCCAAGCCCAAAATAAGCCGCTCGGGACGCTCGATCAGGCCGCCGACCATCTTGAATCCGGACGCTTCTCCCCTAGCCTTGATATAGGAAATGACCTGAGAACATACCAAGGTGACAAAGCACGCAATAACCGTGATGCGGGAAGAATCCGCAGAATAAATCAGCCACCATGCAATAGCACTGAACAAGGCACCGTCGGTGATGCGATCACAGGACGCATCCAAGGTCGCACCAAAGGCAGTAGCCTTGCCGGTCAAGCGCGCCATGGTGCCATCGAGCATGTCGAAAGCGGCGAAGAGGCCGGACAAAACGGCAGCGGAAAAAAGGTGGCCGGTAGGAATGAGGATCACCGAAATCGCAATGGTGACTATGGTACCCACAACCGTGACCACATTCGGGGTCAGGCCAAGCTTCAAAAAGGCCTTGGCTATAGGTTCCACCACCACGGCGGCGGGCTTTCGCCCATGCACGCTAAGCACGCGAATCCTCCTCTTCCATCTCGCGCCATCCTTCTGCCAACACGCGGCGCGTATCCTGCAGAAGCTGCGGTAATACCTTAGTCCCATCGAGGACAGTCATAAAGTTACTATCCCCGGGCCACCTTGGCACCACATGCAGGTGCAGGTGATCTCCCACCGAGCCGCCCGAAGCGCGACCCAGGTTCAGGCCCACATTGATGGCTTCTGGGTGTGAAACCCGCTTGAGCACCCGGACGGCCTTTTGCGCGAAAGCCATCAACTCCTGAGATTCCTCTTGCGTGAGGTTCTCCAGCTGCGATTCCTTGCGATACGGCACCACCATGAGGTGCCCGGCGTTGTACGGAAACAGGTTCAGCAATGCATAGACGGACTTGCCTCGCGCAATGATGAGCCCGTCTTCGTCGCTACCCTGTGGCGCTTCGACGAAGGGGTCCTTAGAACGCTTGGCAATATAGGCCATGCGATAAGGCGCCCATAACCGCTCGAGGCGGTCCGGCTCGCCAGCGCCTGAGTCAACGAAGGTCTCCTCCGCAGCGTGGTTTTCAGCGACGGCGGAGCTGTCGGTTTCTTGTGTCTCTTTAGCGTCGGGCACTGATGAGCTCTTCGGTCGGCTGCTCGTTGTTGCGCTCTGCTACCCATGCGGCGATGAGCTCCACAGCTTCCTTTACCGGCACACCATTGACCTGGGTGCCGTCGAGGAAGCGGAAGGACACGGCATCAGCTTCTACGTCGCGCGCGCCAGCCACCAACATGAACGGAACCTTACCGGTGGTGTGGTTGCGAATCTTCTTCTGCATGCGGTCATCAGAGGTATCCACATCGGCGCGGATACCCTTCTGACGCAGCTGGGCGGCAACCTCTTCGAGGTGCGGGGAGAATTCGTCAGCCACCGGAATGCCCACCACTTGGTGCGGTGCCAGCCATGCTGGGAAGGCGCCGGCGTAGTGCTCCAGCAGGACGCCAAAGAATCGCTCGATGGAGCCGAAGAGCGCACGGTGAATCATGATTGGGCGCTTCTTCGTGCCGTCCGACGCAGTGTATTCCAGCTCGAAGCGCTCCGGCAGGTTGAAGTCCAACTGCACGGTAGACATCTGCCAGGTACGGCCGATGGCGTCGCGAGCCTGCACAGAAATCTTCGGACCGTAGAAGGCTGCACCTGCGGGATCCGGAACCAGCTCCAAGCCGGACTTTTCTGCGACCGACTGCAGGATAGAAGTAGAGCGATCCCAGATCTCATCAGAACCGACGAACTTATTCGGGTCCTTGGTAGAAAGCTCCAGGTAGAAGTCAGACAGTCCGTAGTCCTTCAGCAAAGAAATGATGAAGTCGAGGACCTTGGTCAGCTCCTCTTCCAGCTGCTCTTCGGTGCAGTAGATGTGAGCATCGTCCTGGGTAAAGCCGCGGGCACGGGTCAGGCCGTGGACCACGCCAGACTTTTCGTAACGGTAGACGGTACCGAACTCAAACAGACGCAGCGGGAGCTCGCGGTAGGAACGGCCACGGGATGCAAAAATTAGGTTGTGCATCGGGCAGTTCATGGGCTTGGCGTAGTAGTCCTGCGGTTCCTTGACGGTATTGCCCTCTTCGTCATATTCGCCATCGAGCTGCATCGGCGGGAACATGCCGTCGGCGTAGAAGTCCAGGTGGCCAGACTTCTTGAATAGGTCACCCTTGGTGATATGCGGGGTATTAACAAAGGAGTACCCAGCCTGTACGTGGCGGTTGCGAGAGTGGTTTTCCATCTCCATGCGAACGGTCGCACCATTCGGGTGGAATACCGGGAAGCCGGAGCCAATCTCATCTGGGAAGGAGAAGAGATCTAGTTCCTGACCCAGGCGGCGGTGGTCGCGCTTTTCAGCCTCTTCCACCATGGTTTGGTAGGCCTCCAGCGCCTCCTTGGACTCAAAAGCGGTGCCGTAAATGCGCTGCAGGCCAGCCTTGGACTGGTCACCGCGCCAATAGGCAGCTGAAGAACGGGTCAGCGTGAAAGCCGGGATGTACTTGGTGGTCGGCACGTGCGGTCCGCGGCAGAGATCGAACCACTCTACTTCCCCGGTGCGCGGGTTGATGTTGTCATAGTGAGTGAGATCGCCGGAACCGACTTCTGCGGCCTCGTCGGAGTCAGGGTCAACGTTGCCCTTGTCTTGGACCAGCTCGAGCTTGAAAGGCTCCTCGGCGAGGGCCTTTTCCGCTTCCTCCGCGGATTCATAGACGTGGCGTTCGAAGCGCTGGCCGCCCTTGATGATCTTCTTCATACGCTTTTCAATCGCCTTGAGATCTTCCGGTGTGAAAGGCTCGGCGGTCTGGAAATCGAAGTAGAAGCCATTCTCAATGGCAGGGCCGATGCCCAGCTTGGTGCCGGGGAATTCGGCCTGCACGGCCTGGGCCATAACGTGGCCGCAGGAGTGGCGGATGACGGCACGGCCGTCTTCCTCGCTGGCGGCAACCGGGGTAAAGGTGGACTCCGTGTCTGGGGTGTGCGACAAATCAAAGAGAGTGCCGTCCTCACCGCGAACGACTACGACAGCCTCAGGACCCTTATTGGGAAGGTTGAGCTCTCGCATTGCTGCGCCCACGGCCTGGCCGGCGGGCACGGTGAAGGAATCGTATTTGACCGGTACTGCGGGGATGAGTTCCGCCATAATCGCGCTCCTTTATGCGCTCGTGCGTCGGCGGCATACCTGGCCGCGTCCGCTATTTAAATTTACGGATAGCTATTCTACAACCCTGCATGCTCGCAGAGCGATTTTGCCCACCATGATTCGCGCCCGTCGGCATCGCGGGTGCCCGGCGGGCAGAAATACATAGCCGAACCAATATGAGTCAACCACTCGTTCAGCAGGTCCGATTTATCCAAACGGGCCTGGATAGGCTCGAATTGCTTGGTGGGATCTTGCTGATAGCAGATGAAAACCTGGCCAATATTGGAAAGCTGCCCATCCTTGCCATCGGGAGCCAGCTCATAGTTATACGGCCGGCGCAGGATGCGCTGCTCTGGATGATCGGCCGGCGGGGCGGCGAGGGCCATGTGCGAGTTCTTATCAATCACCGGCAGGCCGTAATCATCTACCGCATCAAAATCTGCAGCATCAAATTCTTCTTCACCGGTAAGCGGGGCGCCGGTATCGAGCTTGCGGCCGATAGCATTCTCGCGGGACGATCGATCCAGCTTTTCCCAGGTATCCACGTTCATGCGGATGCGGCGTACCACCATCGCCGTTCCCCCATTGGCCCACTGCGGGCCCTTATCGATCCACACCTGGGCGGCGAAGTCCTCCTCGCTGCGCGGGTTAACAGTGCCGTCCTTTTGTCCGAACATATTGCGCGCGGTGGCGCCCTTTTCGTGGCTGCCATAGGCATTAATAAATCCTTGCTGCAGCCACTTCACACTGGCATAGTGTTCACCAGCTCGCACCATATGGCGCAGCGCATAAGTGTTCATCAGTGGGTCATCGCAGCAGATCTGCAAGACGATATCGCTTTGTCCCCACTTAGGCTCCAGCGCATCGCGTTTAAAGGAACGCACATCTCCCAACCAGCGTGGTTTCTCCACGCCGAGCAAGGAGAAAACCTTCTGACCTAGACCGCAGGTGATGGTCAAGTTGGCGGGCTGTTGCACCATTTCCGGTTCCAGGGTGCCCAGCGGCGCCTCCCCCGTACATAGCGCGCGGGCGTCCTCGGTCCACAGCTTCATTAGGCTGGCGAACCCCCGCTTGTCGACGCCCCTTTTAAGATCAAACCCCACCAAATTCAGGTGGGCCTGCGCTGCGGTAGCGATACCCGCTTGATGTTTACCGTCGAAGGCCACGAGGGCGTCGGCAAGCGCAGGCCTATCCTGCGCCTGAACATCCGGGGATGACCCCTGGTTATTGCAGCCTGCCAACGCGAAGGCGCTGGTCGATACCGCAGCGCCAGTGAGAAATCCCCTTCTGCTGAATCCAGACATAGCTAGTGATCCTGGCCTTCCATACCGTGGCCTGCCATATCACCGTAGTCCTCATCGCCGGCAGGCATGCTGCGCGTTTGAATCTCGCCCAAATCGAGCTCTTCGCCGCCCTCTAGTTCCACTTTGAGATTGAGGGACTCGCCGGGGGCGATCTGGTTATCCATCTTCATGAGCATGAAGTGGTCACCACCAGGTGCCAGCTCGTGGGACTCGCCGGCTTTGACCACCAATGGGCTCGACATTTCCTGCATCTTGCCATCGACAGTCTCATGCATCTGGTTCACCTTGGCATTGAGGCTGGTGGAAAATCCAGTGATGGTGACGTCCGCATTGGAATGGTTGACCAGGGTGCCAAAGATGGCGGTCATGTCCTTGTCCTCATTGGCGCGTACGACGGCATCTTCGAAGGTCAGGTCCTCGGCTGCGGCGGAGGAAGACTTTTCTGCAGCGCTGGTGGTGGCATCCGCCTTCGACTCGGTGGAGTCATTTTGGTTCTGTGGGGAGCAACCTGCCAGGGCGAGGCCGGCCACGGTCAAGCCCACAAGGGCGATGCTAGAAAACTTGGACATTATTTTTCACCTTCCGAATCAATGCGACGAGACTTGGCAATAAATAGGGCAACTACTGCGGCAATTGCCAAAACGCCGCCCACCCCCAGAATGATTTTCAGCGGCATTGACAGGCCCTCGGTTCCTTCCTGGCCTGCCGTGCCAGACTCTGGGGCCTCGGTATTTTCGGACCCGTCACCTTTGACAGAAAATTCCACACCGCCTCGGGTAGCGTGCCCATCCGAAGACGTGATCTGAAAGCCCACCTGGTAGTTACCCGGCCCAGGATGGACATCCGCAGGGGTCTCAATGGTGAGATCCCGCTCATGGAGCTTTGGTTCCTGACTAAAGAGTTTTTCACCAGTATCCGAGTTGGTCACGGCAAAGGTATTGAAGTCTTCTTTGGGGATGCCAGAAAACTCGAGGGTGATTTCCTTAGGGAACTCATCGAGTTGGTCGCCGTCTTTGACCGAACCGCCAATAACGGAGTCGTGCGCGAATGCGGCAGGCATTGACCCTCCCACAACCAGTGCGGCCGTGCCCACTGCTGCAGCTGTGCGGCGCAGCCAAGGTACGCGGTAGCCCATAGATAGCTCCTTTTGTGTTGAAAATGCACAAGTCGAATTGTCAGACATACTAGCCCCGTGACTTGCCGGAACGGCAATCACAAAAAGCAGCGCGTCGAGACATATGTCGGCTTGAACTGGGATCGAGTTCCGCCTTCGAAATAAAAAGAGGTATTTATCACTATTTAAGCCAAGTTGACTCAATTCGAACGGGCCCTACCTTAGGACCTCTCCATTTGTCGGGCATTAAAAAACGGACCAGAAGCCATCAGGGCAAAAATAACCAAGGCGGCGCCTACGCCGATAAGCGCCAAAGGCCACGCCGCGTTGCCGCTGCCGTCACCCGCATCTGCCACAGTAAGGCCCGCAAAGAAAAGTACAGTCCCCGAAACAAAAGACGCGAAGCCGCAAGCTCCAACCAATAGCGGTACCACTAAGGCGCGTAACATCTTTCCTCCTCCGCGGCCTAAACGACAGGATGTGTTGGTGAAGTTATATGTTTAGCCCGTCTGGCCTGCTGATATTAGGATTATTTCACTTATCCGGAGGGAAAACGCAGCCT
>NZ_MKXT01000039.1:0-33409 GCF_001913985.1 Corynebacterium sp. S5S1 | reverse complement strand
CACGCGCTCAACAGCAGCATCCTTAACATCCTTCGGAGTCCAACGCGTCACAACTACCTCCCGGTCGAAGTGGCGCATTCACCCCTTGACAGCACGCCCGCGCTTTCGGCGTTTGTGGGTGGGTTTAGGCTTTATCGCCAGCTTGGACGCGCAGCACGATGGAACCGGTAGTCTTGCGCTCCTGGAGGTCGCGGTGCGCCGCAGCGGCATCTTCCAGTGGATAAGATGCCGTGACGTTGAAGCTCAGATCGCCGTCGATAACAGCTTGGACGACCGCCTGGGCACGCATCTGGAACTCGCCTTCTTGGGCTGTCCATGCGCCGATGGAAGGCCGAGTGAGGAAGATAGACCCATGCTTGTTTAGCAGCTGCGGGTCGATAGGCTCAACTGGGCCAGAAGCGGCGCCGAATAGCGCGACGGTGCCACGGGGGCGTACTGCTTCGAGGGACTCGTGGAAGGTAGCCTTGCCGACGCCGTCGTAAACCACGTCAACGCCCCTATCACCGTTGTAGCGACGGACCTGCTCGGCGAGTGCGTCGCCATAGCGAAATACCTTATCCGCACCGGCTGCGTAGGAGAGCTCCTCCTTTTCGTCCGTGGAGACCACCGTATAAACGGTAGCGCCGAGCGACGATGCCATTTGGGTGAGGATCTGGCCTACACCGCCGGCGCCGGCAGTAATCAGACAGGAAGCGCCTTCACCCAGTTGATAAACGCCATGCGCCAAATAGTGTGCGGTAATGCCCTGCAGCAACATAGAGGCAGCGACTTCTGGCTGGAAATCATCAGGGACCGCCACTAGTCCCTCGCGTGGGACGCAGACCTGTTCGGCGTAGGAGCCAAAAGCCTGGTTCCATGCCACCATCGTGCCCTCGGCAACTTCCCCCTTGGGGTCGTGGATTACGCGTCCGGTACCTTCGAATCCGGGAATGAACGGGGTGGCCGCGTTATAGATACCCTCACGATAATAGGTATCGATGTAGTTGACGCCAGCCATGATGACGTCCACCAAAACCTCGTCGTCATTAGGGGTGGGGGCGGGAACTTCGGTATAGCGAAGTACTTCTGGTCCGCCGGTTTCTGTGACCTGAATTGCGTGCATATAGCCAGGCTAGCGCAAAAAGCCGGCCGAGTGCAGTGCCTCGGCCGGCCGTAAGCATTATGGGCTAAGCAGTCGCTCGCTCTTGTTCAAGAGAGGTTTGGCGCGCCGCGTACTTCTCATCGCCGCTGGGAGAGCCGGTGATGAGATCCGCGGTGCCGTCGGTGCGGCGTACACCGTGTGCCCATAGCAGGGCGGTATACGCGGTGACGAAGGAGGAGAGGCCAATATGGAAGGGGACAGTCCAGCGCGGAATGCTCATGTAGAACTGGTAAACGCCTACCGCCCACTGAATGAGGATGCATACAACGAGGACCCAGCCAGCCTTCTTAGCGTCTTGAGGTGCGCGGTTCTTGTAAAGAAGGAAGACGGTAATAACCGTAAGCGTCAGGTAGACGTACATGCACATGGCGTGGGTGACGGCCATGGCTTCGGTATCTACCTGCAGGCGGCCTTCCATTCCCACCCCGGAATCGCCAGAGTGGACGCCCGAACCGGTAACCATCGTGCCGGTGATGAGCACAATGCTCAAGGCAACGGTAGCGACCGCTGCAAGGAGGCGAATCGCTTGAGGGAAGCGAGCGCGTGGCGTTCCGTCATCGGGTTCCACAATGCGGGAATAGAGCATTGCCGCCAGCCATACCAAGAGCATCGAAGGTAGGAAATGCAACGCCACGGACCACCAGCGGAGGTCTAGGTGGACAGAGATACCGCCGATGACCGCTTGCAGTACGATGCCAGCGACGTTGAGCCATGCGTACACCTTGAGCTCTGCGCGGCGACGCGCCATGCGCATGGCAACGACGGCGGCGATAGCCGCTGCGGTTACGACGAAAGTAAGCAGGCGGTTACCAAACTCGATAGCCTGGTGGAGAGCAGGCGCAGCGCCTTCCATAGGGACAAGGGAGCCTGGTTGGCATTCCGGCCAAGTGGGACAACCCAATCCCGAGCCGGTCACGCGGACAATGGAACCAGACACGGTAATGCCACCCTGGCACAAGAGGAGGATGAGCGCGATGAGGCGCTGCTGTTGCAGTGTAGGGGCGGCTTCCTTAAAGAAGCGCTTGATCTTCGTCCAGTAATTCACGCATAGCATCCTACTAGTCGGGAGATTTCGGGCATAAAAATTCCTCTCGTTTCGAAAGGAACCGGACAAAAGTCACATTTAGCCATCGAAGCGGAACCAACGGACCGCGGCGAACGACGCCACCGCAAGCCACGCCAACAAGGATAGGAGCTCGAGGCCGGGGAAGACGGAATTAGAGGCGTCGGTAAGCGCGCCTGCTAGGGCGACGGTCGGCACCGCGTTGAGGATGCCATTATCGCCCAGGCCCTGGGAGTAGAGGGTCCATCCGACTACGCCGAGGAGCAGGAACCAGATGAGATTGGCCAGTGCGAGTACCACCTCAGAGCTGAGGGTGCCGCCGAGCAGCAGCCCCATGGCGGTAAAAGCCGCAACGCCAAAAAATAGCGAAAGGATCATGAGTAGCACCCCGTCCGGGCTGATACGGAGACCCAGGATATAGGCAGCTATGCCCAAAACGAGGATTTGGAATACCACCATGGTGAGCACGCCGAGGATCTTGCCGCCAATAATGGCCCATGCGGGCACACCGGACGCGCCGGTGCGTTTAAGGGCCCCGTAGCGCCGGTCAAAGGCAAGTGAAATGGCCTGACCGGTAAAGCCTGCGGAGGTGGCCGCTACTGCAAGCACCATGGGAAATACCTCGTGCAAGCCATGTCCGGTGAGCGACTCCAAGTGGGCCGCGCCAATGAGCAGGGCCAGCGGTATGATGACGCTCAGCAATTGCTGTTCGCCGTGGCGCAGCATGAGTTTTGCTTCCATCTTTCCTTGCGCGAGCAACATGGCGCCGGCGCTAGCCCGTTTGGGGGCGGGGGTAAAGGTTCCAGGGTTAAAGGTAGTGCTCATGTGGTGGCTTCTTTCCGCAACGCAGTTGATTGAATTCGATCCTGGCGGAGGGCGCAGCTAGCTGCGCAAATGGCGCCCGGTAAGGTCAAGGAAGACCTCCTCTAAGTTGCGGTGGGCTGCGTCTAAGCGCCGCAGCAGGACTCCTTGGCGGGCAAGTTCGGCGCTCAGCGCGGCAATCGTCTCGGGTGTGCCGGCCTGGGTCAAGCGGTAATGCAGCGGCCGGGATTTGATCGCTCGAATTCCGGCCTCAGCCAAAGCCTCCATATCAACATCGATATCGGTGCTGAAACTAAGCCCTGCCGAGTCCGACTGGGCGGTAAGTTCCGCGGGGGAGCCGTGGGCTACCAGCTCGCCATGATCCATGATTGCCACTCGGTCCGCTAGTGACTCCGCTTCATCCATGAGGTGGGTGGTAAGAACAATGGTGACTCCATCGCGCCTCAGGGCTCGAACAAGGTCCCAGACCGCCAAACGGGATTGTGCATCCATGCCAGCGGTGGGCTCATCGAGAAAAACTAGCTCGGGCCGACCGATGATTGCTAGGGCGAGGGAAAGCCGTTGCTGCTGCCCGCCGGAGAGTCTGCGATAGGGTGTGCGGGCTACTCCTTCCAGCCCGAGCGTTTCCAGTAGCCAGTGCGGGGAGAGGGAATGGGCGCTGTAGCTAGCGGAAAGTTCTAGCATTTCCAGAACGCGGATGCCGGAGTAGGAACCACCGCCCTGCAACATGATGCCGACCTTTTCGCGCACCTTGTCCGGTGCGGAACTCGGGTCTAGCCCCAGAACGTCGATAGTGCCGCTGGTGGGGTGGATAAAACCCTCCGACATTTCGATCGTCGTGGACTTTCCAGCGCCATTGGGACCAAGGAGGCAAAAGATCTCACCTGCGGCAACGCTAAGGCTCAGACCATTAACGGCGGTGGTGGAGCCATATTTTTTCACCACGTTGTCCACGGTGAGGGCTGGGCGATCGGCTGAAATGGAATTCACGTGGGATTAGTTTAGGACACGGATTCCGCTGCGCCGTACTGCAACCCACCACAGGGCGGTGATGACGGCGAAAGTGCAGGCTGCCGACACGTAGATGACGATGATAGTGCTGGGCGGCAACCCGAGGCCGCGCGGCAGTACAAAGAAGCTCATAGCTGCCGAATAGGCCACGACGCAAAAACGGAATATAAGCCGGTTGGCCCATGCGGCCAAAGGCAGTACCGCCCACAGGATGTACCACGGATGGACGACGGGAAAGAAGATAACCAGCACTAAGGAGGCGGTGCCGAGTCCTCCCACAGGGTGGATGCGGCCGCGCAACGTTGCAAAGAGCATGCGGGCCATGAAAGCTACTGCCACCAGCACGCCAAAGGTACGGGTTACGGTGAGAATAGCTTCGGTGTGGTCACCTAGACCCAGCAGCATTCCAATGAAGCCGGTACCCACGCCTACGGCGGTGGAGGTAGAAAGCCACGAGCGGATGGAGGCCGCGCCGCCTTGTCCCGTGATCCACCCCAGGCCAATGCCGGTCAAGGCGCTAATGAGGGCAATGGTTGCAATTAAAATAACTAGCTGCAGGGCAATGGCGTAGGCCAAGGCCTTCCAGCGTGGTGCACCGTCCTTGTCTATCAGGTGGCGGGCATAGGCCATCCCTACAAAACCTAGTCCAATAAAGCCGGTTACCTTGACCATTCCGGCGCAAGACAGACAAAATCCAGAAGCAATTAGTGCTAGGTAGGCACTGCGCGTGGATTTTTCCAGCTTGTCGACGCCCCGCAGGCCCAGCTCCATACCCACTAGGAGCAGGCCCAACATGATGGACTCATTATGGATTCCGCCCACCAGGTGCAAGATAGTGAGTGGGTTGAGAATGCCGAGCCATAGGGCGGATTCTGGAGATACCCGGCAGCGCCGCGCGAGACAGCTAATTGCCCACCCAGCAACCATTATGCCGGCGATGGATAAGAGCCGGTGGGCGATTACTCCCAAGAGAATGGAATTTGAGGTAACTGCGCTCACCACTCCAGCGAGCCCGAGCGCTACGGGGCCATAAGGCGAGGGGGAGTTGGCCCAGATAAACGGTACGGATCGGGCGAGCTTATCACCCGCGCCAAGCAATTGCACTGGTCCTGCAGAATACGGGTCCATGCCCTGCACCACGATGGAACCGTTGGCCAAGTAGGAGTAGATGTCTTGGGTAAAGAGTGGGGCTGTAAATATCAGCGGGATGACCCAGCCGGCCCACGTGCGCCACAGCTGGTGTGTGGTGACGAGCCGGCGGGCGCGCGTTGGGGTGAGGGCACCTTCCTGGGGTTGGCGCAGTGGAGTGCCTACAAAAGGGGCCAGGAAAACCCAGGCGGCCACCAACAGGCCCACTCCCACCATGACTATGGCAGAAGAGGTCTGCAGCATGCGGGACATGAGGGAGCCAAAAGGTACGTTGTCATAAGGGTTTCCCACTACTGGGAGAGCGCCGGCTCCCAACGCGCCGAAGGCGATAAGCAGAGAACCCACTGTGCCCACCCAGCGCAGGATAAAAAATGTCCGCCATTGTGCGGTGGTGGTGCGCTTTAGGCCATCCGCATTGGCAGGGACAAAATCAAAACGAGAATCAGGTTCCGCGGCTCCGGTGTCCTCGGCGTGTAGTTGCGCAGACCGAGAACCAGCGGTGCCCAACTGCGGCAGCTCGGCCTTGACGCCGGAAAGAAAGCCGCGGAATTTGCCTGTCATGGGATAAGACCTTACGCGAATCCTCCGCCCCAACCCCAGCAGGCCCGCCCTTTTAGCGCGCGCAGCACCGCCGGTTGTGGCGATGAGGGGATCTAGCCACCCCCGTGCCACGCCGAAGAATGGCCAATGGTGGCATTCCGGAATGAATTAAGGAACACTAGTGTTGTCTAATAAAGGAGGCACAGTTGGACTGCGGTGCGACTCGCGGAATTACGGGAGTCGGTTGCAGGGCGGCTGTAAGTGAGCGAAGCACGAAGGGAGGTCCCGGCATGAGCACACCTCAGCGCGTAGAAACTACGCACAAGGCGGCTAAGGAATCCCGCACTACGGATGGCGATACCCGCCGGCAAGTGATGCTGTTGCTGCTGAAGGACGGGCCCGTTACCGCTTCCCACTTGGGTGAACGCCTTGGCCTTTCTGCTGCCGGAATCCGCCGGCACTTAGACAATTTGGTGGAAGAGGAACTGACGGAGGTTGTGCGCCGTCGCCCAGTGACCCGCGGCTCAACGGGCAACGGGTCTGGTCGCGGCCGACCAGCCAAACACTTCCGCCTCACTGATCGTGGCCGGGCGCAATTCGGCCACGCCTACGATGATTTGGCCTCTGATGCTTTGACGGCGCTTCGCGACGTTGGCGGGTCTGAGGCTGTTAAGCGCTTTGCCAAGGTCCGCTTCGAGCGACTCGTTGCAGACGCGCGTCCCTTGATAGAAGAGGGCGAATCTGTAGAGGACGTGGCCCGTAAGCTGGCTGAGGTCTTGGACGGGCACGGGTATGCCGCCACGGTGGACCGCGCTGGTCAGGGAGTGCAAATCTGTCAGCATCATTGTCCGGTCTCCCACGTGGCGGCCGAGCATCCGGAGCTGTGTGAGGCGGAACAAGAAGTCTTTTCTGCTCTATTAGGCAAACACGTACAGCCCTTGGCCTCCATTGCTGGCGGTCACGGGATCTGTACCACGAACATCCCCTTGACACCCGTTAATACAAATACTGAAAGGAGCGAGTCATGACCCAGGCACAATCGGCACCCGAGAACAAGATGACCGATGATGAAATTATTGATTCCATTGGTGCATATGAGTACGGCTGGCACGACTCGGACGCGGCTGGTGCTTCTGCTCGCCGCGGCTTGAACGAAGATGTAGTACGCGATATTTCCGCCAAGAAGGGCGAGCCAGAATGGATGCTTAACCAGCGCCTGAAGGCACTCAACATCTTTGATAAGAAGCCCGTTCCCACCTGGGGTGCGGATTTGTCTGGCATCGACTTCGACCAGATTAAGTACTACGTGAAGTCCACTGAGGAGCAGGCCCAGACCTGGGAAGACCTCCCGGACGACATCAAGGCCACCTACGATAAGTTGGGCATTCCAGAGGCTGAGAAGCAGCGCCTCGTTGCCGGTGTGGCAGCCCAGTACGAGTCCGAGGTTGTGCGTTATCTTCGTCGATACTGATACCGCACTGCGTGACTACCCTGAGCTTTTCAAGGAGTACTTCGGCACCGTTATCCCGGCCGGTGACAATAAGTTTTCCGCGCTGAACTCCGCTGTGTGGTCCGGTGGCTCCTTTATCTACGTGCCCAAGGGCGTGCACGTAGACATTCCACTGCAGGCTTATTTCCGCATCAACACGGAAAATATGGGCCAGTTCGAGCGCACCCTCATCATCGTCGACGAGGACGCTTATGTTCACTACGTCGAGGGCTGTACCGCTCCTATCTACAAGTCTGATTCCCTGCACTCCGCAGTAGTGGAGATTATCGTGAAGAAGGGCGGCCGCTGCCGCTACACCACCATTCAGAATTGGTCCAGCAACGTCTACAACTTGGTGACCAAGCGCACCAAGGTAGAAGAAGGCGGCACCATGGAATGGGTCGACGGCAACATTGGCTCCAAGGTCACCATGAAGTACCCGGCCGTATGGATGACCGGTCCTTACGCCAAGGGTGAGGTTCTCTCCGTTGCCTTTGCTGGTGAGAACCAGTTCCAGGACACGGGCGCCAAGATGACTCACATGGCTCCGCACACCTCTTCCAATATCGTGTCTAAGTCGGTTGCCCGTGCCGGCGGCCGCGCCGCTTACCGCGGCTTGGTGCAGGTTAATCAGAACGCGCACCATTCCACCTCTAACGTCGAGTGCGACGCGTTGCTGGTGGACAATATCTCGCGTTCGGATACATACCCGTATAACGACATCCGCAATGACCACGTCACGCTGGGTCATGAGGCAACCGTTTCCCAGGTTTCTGAGGAGCAGCTGTTCTACCTGATGTCCCGCGGTATCGCGGAAGAAGAAGCAATGGCGATGATCGTGCGTGGCTTCGTTGAGCCGATTGCTAAGGAGCTCCCGATGGAGTACGCCCTCGAGCTCAACCGCCTCATCGAACTGCAAATGGAAGGATCGGTCGGCTAAAGAAAATGGTCGCTTCGAACGAATTCAATCCGGATAAGATTACCAAGGGTGATGTCTTTACCTCCACCAACGTGGAGGACTTCCCGGTGCCGCACGGTCGCGATGAGGTGTGGCGCTTTGTCTCCCTGCGCAAGCTCCGTGGACTGCACAATGGCGAGTTCGCTGAGGCAGTGGCACAGGACGTCACCGTGAGCGAACATCCCGGCGTAAGCTCCGAGACCGTCGCACGCGATGACGAGCGCTTGGGCCGCGTTGGTACCCCGTCTGACCGCGTTGCGGCACAGGCATGGACTTCTATGCCTGAAGGCCAGGTTGTCACCATTGACGCCGAGGCTCAGGTGGAAGAGCCCGTGGTCATTACCTACACCGGCAAGGGCGAGGGCGTAACTTCCTTTGGTGCCACCTCCATCGAGGTAGGCCACCATGCGGAAGCCACCGTTATCTTGAAGTACGTCGGTTCTGGCACCCACGCGGATAACGTCGAGTTTATCGTGGGCGATGGCGCTCACCTGACCGTCGTTGTTGACGTTGATTGGGAAGACGATGCCGTGCACCTGTCTAACCACGTGGCACAGCTCGGCCGCGATTCTGTGCTGCGCCACAACTCCGCCATCTTTGGCGGCGAGGTGGTACGCATCGTGCCTCGCGTGAACTTCACCGAGCAAGGCGGCGACGCAGAGCTGCTGGGCGTCTACTTCGCTGACGAAGGCCAGTACTTTGAAAACCGCATGTTGGTGGATCACTCCGTCCCTAATTGCCGCTCCCACGTCCTTTACAAGGGCGCACTGCAGGGCACCAAGGACAATGAGGCCCGCACCTGCTGGGTGGGCGATGTCCTTATCCGCTCCAATGCTCAGGGCACCGATACCTACGAGACCAACAACAACCTGATTCTGACCGAGGGCGCTCGCGCGGACGCAATCCCTAATTTGGAGATTGAGACCGGTGAAATTACCGGTGCAGGCCACGCGGCCACCGTTGGTCGCTTCGATGACATCGAGTTGTTCTACCTGATGTCTCGCGGTATTCCAGAGGCTGAAGCCCGCCGCCTCATCATCCGTGGCTTCTTCAATGAGGTCATCCACCGTATTCCGGTGCAGTCCCTGTCCGAGGAATTGGAAAACCGCATTTCCGAAGAACTGGAAAAGATCTCCGCCTAAATCTTTCATAGAAGGAAAACCACACACATTATGTCTACTCTGGAAATTAAGAACCTCCACGCCCAGGTGCTGCCGACGGAAGAAGGCGGCGAGCCGAAGGAAATCCTCAAGGGCGTTAACCTGACTATCAACTCCGGCGAGATCCATGCGATCATGGGTCCGAACGGTTCCGGCAAGTCCACCTTGTCTTACACCATCGCCGGCCACCCAAAGTATGAGGTTACCGAGGGCGAGGTGCTTCTCGACGGCGAAAATCTGCTGGAGATGCCCGTCGACGAGCGCGCTCGCGCCGGCCTCTTCTTGGCGATGCAGTACCCAACTGAGGTACCAGGCGTAAAGGTCTCTCAGTTCATGCGCTCTGCAGTCACCTCCATTCGCGGTGAAGCACCGAAGCTGCGTGAATGGAACAAGGAGCTTACCCAGGCCCGCGAGAATTTGAAGATTGATAAGTCCTTCATCTCCCGCTCCGTCAACGAAGGCTTCTCCGGCGGTGAGAAGAAGCGCCACGAAGTCATGCAGCTGGATATCCTGAAGCCGAAGTTCGCAGTTATGGACGAAACCGACTCCGGCCTGGACGTTGACGCTCTGCGCATCGTGTCTGAGGGCATCAATAGCTACCAGAAGGAAACCAATGGTGGCATCTTGATGATTACCCACTACAAGCGCATCCTGAACTACGTTAAGCCGGACTTTGTGCACGTCTTTGCAGACGGTCAAGTCATCAAGACCGGTGGCGCTGAATTGGCAGATCAGCTCGAGTCTGACGGCTACGACCAGTTCCTGAAGTAAGGACCGACCACGGGCCGGTCAACCGCGACTATCTAAAGAAGATTCATGACTGGATTTGATGTAAACGCAATTAGGGAACAGTTCCCGATCCTCCAGCGCACTGTGCGCGGCGATAAGCCACTGGTGTACCTGGATTCGGGTGCTACCTCCCAGCGCCCGCTGCCGGTATGGAAGGCGGAAGAGGAGTTTGTGCTGCACACGAACGCCCCTGTTCACCGCGGTTCCTATCAACTGGCAGAAGAGGCCGATGATGCCTACGAATCGGCGCGGCAAGCTATCGCCGCATTCGTGGGTGCGGACCGCGACGAAATCGCCTTTACCAAGAACGCCACCGAGGCCCTGAACGAAGTTGCCTATGTGCTGAGCGACGAGCGTGCGGGAGACCTCTACGTGGGCGAGGGCGACACCGTCGTGATCACCGAATTGGAGCACCACGCCAACTTGGTGCCGTGGCAGGAGCTCTGCGCTCGCACTGGCGCTACGTTGAAGTGGTATTCCATGACCGAAGACGGCCGTATCGATCTTGACTCGCTCGAGCTCGATGATTCCGTCAAGGTAGTTGCGTTTACTCACCAATCCAATGTCACGGGTGCCGTGGCGGACGTGGATGAACTGGTGCGCCGCGCCCGCGCGGTGGACGCCATGGTCGTCCTCGACGCCTGCCAGTCGGTGCCACATATGGCGGTGGATTTCCACGCCTTGGATGTGGATTTCGCGGCCTTTTCCGGCCATAAGATGTGCGGGCCCAGCGGCGTGGGTGTGCTGTACGGCAAGGATGAGCTGCTCAAGAAGCTGCCGCCCTTCCTGACCGGTGGCTCCATGATTGAGATCGTCAAGATGGAAGAGACCACCTTTGCCGAGCCCCCGACGCGCTTTGAAGCGGGCACGCAGATGACCAGCCAAGTGGTTGGCCTTGGCGCAGCGGTGAAGTTCTTGGAAGAAGTGGGCATGGACAATATCCACGCCCACGAAAAGAAGCTCACCGAGCGCGCATTGCGCCAGCTCAAGGAAATCCCTGGTCTGCGCATCATTGGTCCAGAGACCACCGAAAATCGCGGTGGCGCCATTTCCTTCACTGTGGAAGGCGTTCACCCGCACGACTTGGGCCAGATCCTCGATGACCACGGTGTGTCCATTCGCGTTGGCCACCACTGTGCGTGGCCACTGCACCGCGCCTGCGGCGCACAGTCCACCGCCCGCGCTAGCTTCTACCTTTATAACACCGAGGAAGAAGTAGATAAGCTGGTGGACGCAATCAAGGCTGCCCGCGAATTCTTTGGAGTTGCCTCATGAACCTAGATTCCATGTACCAGGACGTCATCCTGGATCACTATAAGAACCCCCAACACGCCGGCCTGAGGGAGCCGTATCAGGCCGAGGTCCACCACGTGAACCCGTCCTGCGGCGATGAGCTCACCCTGCGCGTGCGCCTTTCGGACGACGGCAAGACCGTAGAGGACGTCTCCTATGACGCGGAAGGCTGCTCCATTTCGCAGGCTTCCACCTCGGTTATGGCTGAAGAGATCGTGGGGCTGCCGCTTGCGGAAGCCAATGAGAAGCTGGCCGAGTTCGAAAAGATGATTACCTCTCGTGGCCAAGAAGAAGGCGATGAAGACCTCATCGGTGACGGCGTCGCCTTCGCCGGTGTGTCCCAGTACCCAGCGCGCGTAAAGTGTGCGCTCCTCGGATGGAAGGCCTTCCAGGCTGCATCCGCCGATGCACTAACTGAAGTGGAGAACTAGATGACCGAACCCGTAGATCCTTATCAGAACGAGAACTCTTCATTCTCCGGCAGCGGCGAGCGCCCGGAGCAGACCGAAGAGCAGATTTCTAAGGCCTTTGATGTCACCGAATTCATGCGTGACGTCATTGATCCCGAGCTCGGCATTAACGTCGTTGACCTGGGCCTCGTCTATGACCTTTGGTTCGAAGAGGACAATGGCAAGGAAATCGTCATGATTAATATGACGCTGACTTCGCCAGCGTGCCCGCTGACCGATGTCATTGCAGAGCAGGTCGAGGACATCGTCAAGGCCAATAAGCTGGCCGATGCCGTCCGCATCAACTGGGTATGGATGCCGCCATGGGGCCCGCAGATGATCACTGAGGAAGGCCGCGAGCAGCTTCAGGCCCTCGGCTTCGCGGTCTAAAGTCGCGTATTAAACACACGCCCCCAGCAGCGCATTTCTCGGATTAGGAAAGTGGCTGTTGGGGGCGTTAGTGCGTCTTAGCGTTGGCCGCGTCAATTGCTAGACTATTTCTTCGTGATTGTAACCAATGATTTCGAAGTCAGGGTAGGAGCGCGCACGCTTCTCGACGCCCCCGGGCAGCACCTCCGCGTGCAGCCCGGCGACCGCATCGGCCTCATCGGCCGCAACGGCGCGGGCAAGACGACGACCATGCGCATTTTGGCAGGGGAGACGGAGCCTTATGGCGGCTCTGTGACCCGCTCGGGCCCCGTTGGTTATTTGCCCCAGGATTCCCGCGAGGGAAATATCGAGCAAACGGCGCGCGAGCGTGTTCTTTCCGCACGCGGTCTAGATGACCTCAAGCGCCGAATGGCGAAGCAACAAGAGCTCATGGAATCGGCCACGGACGATAAATTCCGGGATAAGGCTATCCGTAAGTATTCCCGCTTAGAGGAGCAGTTCGAGTCGCTCGGCGGCTATGAGGCTGATTCCGAGTGTGCTCAGATCTGCGATAATCTGGGCCTGCCACAGCGTGTTTTAGATCAGAAGCTTAAGACTCTTTCGGGCGGCCAACGCCGCCGCGTGGAGCTGGCACAGATCCTCTTTGCCGCTACCGAAGGCTCCGGCAAGTCCCAGACCACTCTGCTCTTGGATGAGCCAACTAACCATTTGGATGCGGACTCCATTACGTGGTTGCGCCAATTCCTGTCCAAGCACGAGGGCGGGCTCATTATGATTTCCCACGACGTCGAACTGCTTGAGGCCGTGTGCAATAAAGTATGGTTCCTCGATGCGGTCCGCGGCGAGGCCGATGTGTACAACATGGGCTATAAGAAGTACCTCGATGCGCGTGCTACCGATGAAGCGCGGCGTCGCCGAGAGCGCGCCAATGCGGAGAAGAAGGCGTCTGCACTGCAAAAGCAGGCGGCCAAACTCGGTGCCAAGGCAACTAAGGCCGCCGCGGCAAAGCAGATGCTCCACCGTGCTGAACGCATGATGAGCGAGCTCGATGAGGTCCGCGTGGCCGATAAGGTGGCTAATATCAAGTTCCCCGAGCCGGCGCCGTGCGGCAAGACGCCAATGAATGCCAAGGGCCTGACCAAGATGTATGGCTCGCTGGAGGTCTTCGTGGGCGTAGACCTCGCTATTGACAAAGGCTCTAGGGTGGTCGTTCTCGGCTACAACGGTGCAGGTAAGACCACCCTGTTGAAATTGCTGGCCGGTGTAGAACGCACCGATGGTGAAGGTGGCATCGTCAGCGGCCACGGCCTGCGTATCGGCTACTTCGCGCAGGAACATGACACCATCGACCCGGATAAGTCCGTGTGGCAAAACACCATCGATGCCTGTCCTGACGCGGATCAGCAGGAGTTGCGCGGCCTGCTTGGCGCCTTTATGTTTTCCGGCGAGAAGTTGGAGCAACCTGCGGGCACCCTCTCCGGCGGCGAGAAGACGCGCCTTGCACTGGCCGCCTTGGTCTCCAGCCGCGCGAATGTCCTGTTGCTAGACGAGCCGACCAATAATTTGGACCCAATTTCGCGCGAGCAGGTGCTTGATGCACTGAAAACGTATACGGGCGCTGTGGTGCTGGTGACGCACGATCCGGGTGCGGTTAAGGCACTGGATCCGGAACGCGTGATCATCATGCCCGACGGTGATGAGGACCTGTGGTCCGATGACTATATGGAGATCGTGGAGCTAGCTTAGGGATTTATGAAGACACTGCTGGAGAGGATGCCCGCCTGGCGGGAGAAGTTTTGGCTCATCCCCGCCGTGGCGGTGGCCATGGCCGCGATAGGCGCGGAATTGCTCATTGCGGTTGGTAGCAATTTTGATGTGTCGGCCACGCCCTTTTATAACGGCAGCGCCGATAGCGCGCAAGGGATTTTAAGCGCGGTAGCAACCTCGTCACTCTCCTTGGCCGGCACCGTCTTTTTCATCACACTGACCGCGCTATCCGGTGTCGTCACGGTGATGGGCCCGCGCCTACTACACGAGTTTTTAAAGGATCGCTCCATTCAATCCACGTTGGCGATCTACCTGGCAACCTTTATTTTTGCGCTCCTATCCTTGCGCGCGGTCCGTACCGGCGGCGGTGGGGAAGAAGAATATGTTCCTTCCCTCAATGTAGCCGTCACGGTGCTGCTGGCCATCGGCTGCGTTGTCTTCCTTATCTACTTCATCGTGCACATTGCGCAATCGATTAGCATGTCCCACGTGGTACACGTCGTTGCCCAAGATGTAGAAAGCCACATGCGCCGGCTCATCCGCCGCGGTGAGGAGGAAGAGAAAGTACATGCGCCGGGGCCAGAGTTCTACACGAACGCGCAAGAGCGCCGCAGTAGTGGGACTGGCTATCTCAAATTCGTGGACTATGACGCCATTGCTCAGGCTGCGGCGCGGGAGAATTGCGCGGTGCATCTGAGCGTGGCACCGGGAGATCTAGTGCTGGAAGGCGAGGTCATTGCCCACGGCGTGCCGCGTTTGCCGGAAGATATGGAGCGTCACATCGTACTCACCCAGCACCGCGAAAACGCGTCTGCCCACGACCCTCGGTTTACCGCCCGGCACCTTGCAGAAATTGCTGCCCGCGCTTTGAGCACCGGCGTTAATGATCCATTTACTGTGATTGATATCATTGACCGCTTTACCCAGATCCTCACCGTGATTGGGGATAAGCGGCTTCCGCAGGGCATTGTGCATGTGGGCGGCGAGTTTCGGCTGGATTATCAGACCTTTAGCTATGCCGAAATCGTCGAGGCGATGTTTACACAGATTCGGCGCGACGCGGCCGATAATGCGGAGATTTACCTTAGCATGCTGGATAACCTCGCTAAGGTCGTTGCCCTTCTTCGCACAGCGGAACGCCGGCGCGTGCTTGATGACGCCGCCCGGGCCATCTACTCCGATGCCCGCCGCCAGGTAGGCGGCGAGGTGGAGCTGCAACAGTTAGAGGATTCCTACCAGCACTTCCAGGCCAACCTAGCTGCGTGGGCGGAATCCGATAAGCCGGGCGAAGAGCACGCCGCGGAGTAGCCCACGGCGCGGTTGTCGCTGGCGCTAGTTGCGGAATCCATGCACCGGCGCGGGGATGAAACCGCCGCGGTTAATGAACTGCGTATTTCCCACTTGATTGACCGGGATGACAGGGGCGTAGCCAAGAAGCCCACCGAAGCTGACCTCGTCGCCTACCTGGGCGCCAGGTACCGGAATGACGCGTACGGCGGTGGTTTTATGGTTCATCACGCCAATGGCGGCCTCATCAGCGATCATGCCCGAGATCGTCGCAGCAGAGGTATCGCCCGGCAGGGCAATCATGTCGAAGCCAACCGAGCAAATAGCGGTCATGGCCTCCAGCTTGTCCATGGAAATGGAGCCGGACTTGACCGCATCGATCATGCCTTTGTCCTCGGAAACGGGGATGAAGGAACCAGACAATCCGCCCACGCGGGAACAAGCCATCATGCCGCCCTTCTTAACGGCGTCGTTAAGCAGAGCCAAGGCTGCTGTGGTGCCGTGGGTGCCCACCTGGTCTAAGCCCATGTGCTCCAAGATGTGCGCAACCGAATCGCCCAATTCGGCGGTGGGGGCAAGCGAAAGGTCGATGATGCCGAAAGGAACGCCCAGGCGCTCCGAGGCCATGGTGCCCACCAACTGCCCGGCGCGAGTGATCTTGAAAGCAGCCTTCTTCACCTCTTCTGCAACCTGGTCTAAGCTGGCCCCCTCGAGCGAGCCCAAGGCGCGGTCGACCACACCCGGGCCAGAAACGCCCACGGAGACCACACAATCGGGTTCCTCAATGCCGTGGAAGGCGCCGGCCATAAAAGGATTATCTCCCACGGAGTTGGCAAAGACCACGAGCTTGGCGCACGCAATGGCGGAATCATCCTTAGTTAGCTCGGCCGCTTCCTTGATGACCTCGCCCATCTTCTTGGCTGCATCCATGTTGATGCCAGCGCGAGAGCTGGCGATGTTTACGGAGGAACACACGACGTCCGTAGTAGCCAGCGCCTCCGGAATGGAGCTGATGAGTTTCTGTTCCGCGGTAGTAGCCCCCTTTTCTACCAAGGCGGAATAGCCGCCCACGAAGTTGACGCCAACCTCTTTTGCTGCCTTGTCCAACGCCTTTGCCGCATCAACGGGGTTTCCCTCTACGCCGGCCACCACCAACGAGATGGGGGTTACGGAGATGCGCTTATTGACGATGGGGATACCGAGCTCGCCCTCGATGCCTTCGCAAACCTCGACGAGGCGCCCTGCCTGCTGGGTGACGCGGTCATAGATGGCCTGGCAGGTAGCCTCCATGGTGGAGCGGGTGCATCCGAGAAGCGAGATGCCCATGGTCACGGTGCGGATATCGAGACGATAGTTCTCAATCATCTCGATGGTGTCCAAGATATTGGTGGTATTAAATCGCGTACTCATATTAAATTTCGTTCATGGCGGTGAAAAGGTCTTCGGACTGAATGCGGATGGACTGATGCTTTTCCTCCGCCACGGGGCGCATGCGCTCCTTGATGGTCTGGATCGTGACTTTGTCCGCATCGAATTCGACGCGCAGGATCATGGTGAAGTATCCGCCCATGAGCGTCTGGGAGACGTCGATGACGTTGATATCGAGTTCTGCAAGGGTAGTGGTCACCGCGGCGATGATGCCGGTGCTATCGGCACCGGTGACGGTCATAATGGCATACATGCATGCAATTCTATCTTCTTGCCGGGCCCGCCGCGATGGTTTGTGCGTGTCAGATAGGTGAGGGCGTCTGCACCCCGGCCGCGCCGTTGTTACGGTGGGGAGGTATGACTGATAAGAAGAAGATTCTGTACATCGGTGGACACGGCAAGGTCGGACAGCTCACCACCCCTAAGCTTGTTGATGCCGGCCACGACGTCCACTCCCTCATCCGCAACCCAGAGCAGAAGGCCGAGATTGAAAAGCTCGGCGCGACCCCGGTTATGGCGGATATTACTGAACAAACCGTGGGTCAGTGGGCAGAGCTTTTCGCCGCTTATGACGCTGTAGTCTGGGGCGCCGGCAATGGCGGCCGAGGTGGGGCAGACCTCACCTGGGCCGTCGACCGCGATGGCGCCCTCGCTACCCTCGACGCGATGGACAAGTTGCAGCAGGAGGGCAAGAAAGTGCCTGCCTATGTGATGATCTCTTACGTCGGCTCCCAGGTAGCAACCACGGATCCTGCCGATGAGAAGTGGTATGCCTATGTGGAGTCTAAGAAGGAAGTAGACAACCGCCTTGTACAGGCCAGCTACCCGCACCTCATCCTCAAACCAGCGATGCTGACCGAGGAGCCAGCCAAGGGCATTGAGCAGATTGAGGATAAGATGCTGAAGGAGTCTTTGACTTCTTCCCGCGAGCTGGTTGCGGACGTCATCGTCGAGGCCCTTGGCCGCGAAAACCTGCCGGAATCCCCGCTTGCCTTCGTTGATGGCGACAATCCCGTAAGCTCCATCAAATAAGGCGCTAGACTGGCTGGCATTATGACTGTTAAGCCACCAGCTGTGCTTATTGATTGCGATCCCGGCATCGATGATTGCCTTGCCCTCATGTACTTGGCGGGCCTGCATCATGCCGGTGAGATCGAGCTGGTGGGCGTTACCACCACGGCCGGCAACGTCGAGGTCCACCAGACCGCGGCTAATGCCCGCTGGATTATGGACCTTTGCTCGCTTGCCGACGTCCCCGTGGCCCCCGGCGTACCCCAACCCCTCAAGGTGGATCTCACCACCACCCCTGAGACTCATGGCCCGACAGGGCTGGGCTACGCACATGCCCCCGCTGCCGCCGCCAGGCTGCAACAGCGCGATTGGCAGCAGGTATGGGAAGAGGCATTAGCCACCCACGACGATCTGCAGCTGATCGTTACTGGACCGGTCACCAACCTTGCTGCTTTCGAGGCAACCCATCGCGAGGCTGCCGCGCGCTTCGGTGCCATCACAATCATGGGCGGCGCGGTCAATTACCGCGGAAACACCACGCCAACTGCCGAGTGGAACTTTTGGGTGGATCCACACGCTGCATCCCAACATTTTCATTCAACTGCCCCACGCGTTCTCACCTCGCTGTGTTCCCTCGAAGTAACGGAACAGTTTCTCATCACCCCGCAGCGCCTAGACGCGGCCTTGGAATTGTTGGGGGAGCACCCCACGGCACAAATCCTGCCGAACGTGCTGCGATTTTATTTTGAATTCCACCAGGCACAGGGGGAGGGATATCAAGCTCAAATCCACGATCTCTTGACCTGCATAATTGCTCTCGGACGCATCAATGTCGACGCGATAGAAACCACCGTGGACGTCGAGGCGGAGTCGCCACTGCTGCGTGGCACGAGCGTTGCAGATTTGCGCAATCACTGGGACCGCGCCCACAACGCGCGGCTGGTAACAAGCGCAGACATGGAAGCCGCACACCACGAATGGTGGCTTTTAGCACGCAGAGCCTCTACTATTATCCGCGGCGCACGTGCCGTGCGAGATCGCTTTCCGAGGTGACATAGGAAAGCAGCACCATCCGCGGTCGGCGTTTACTTTGCCCATTTTTTCGGTATGTGGATTTGGACTTTTACTGTGTCACAGCTTTCTCTCACCCCCGCCCGCAAGGTTATGGTCATCGCGGGTGCACTCATCGTCGCCGCAACTTGGATTTATCTGGTTCTTCTGCGTCCTACTGATTGGGAATCCGTTGCCGGCTCTACAGAGGCGCTCATTACCCTCGCCGGCTACCTCGTTGGCGCCGCGCTTCTTCTAGCCGGCACCGTTCCGGCACTACCGGCGCGAACCATCGCCATCATCCCGGTAGCGCTAGTGCTCAATATTGTTGTCGGCGAAATTATCGGTTCTATCGGCGTTCCGCTGTATATCGACTCCGTGGGAACAATCCTGGTGGCCGCGCTCGCGGGCCCCATCGCCGGATTGGCTACCGGTACATTGTCCTCCGTCGTATGGGGGCTGTTGAACCCTGCCGCTCTGCCCTTCGCCGCCGTGTCCGCCGCTACGGGGTTCCTCTCCGGACTGGTAATCAAGAAGGGCGCTTTCGCTAAGGTGTGGTGGGTCATTCTCAGCGGCGCCATCATCGGAATCATTTCTGGCATGCTCGCCGCACCAGTGGCTGCCTTTGTTTATGGCGGTACCGCAGGTCTTGGTACGGGCGCGGTTGTTTCGCTCTTCCGCGAATTGGGCAATTCCCTCATCGCCTCGGTTACGCTCCAGTCCTTTATTTCGGATCCCCTGGATAAGGCACTGGTCTTCCTCATTGTCTGGGCAGCGGTCAAGGCACTGCCGCAGCGCACCCGAGAATCCCTCCAGCCACGTTAATGCCAGGCCTTCATCCCGCCACCGTTATCACGATCGCGGCCTGCGGCTGGATTCTTACTTTGGCGCTGAATACCCCGGTGGCGTCGGCAAGCGTAGTGCTCATCGCCCTAGCCTGCGGTACTGCCGCTACCCGCAACGCCTCCGTAATTTTGACAACTGTGGCGCTAAGCGCCCCAGCGGCGCTTTCCATGCTGGTCATTCACGCTCCCTACGGTGATGACCCAGTGCTGCCGCTGGTAACAAGCGACGGCCTGGTGCTCGCCGCCACCCTCACTCTGCGGTTCTGCGCCCTCATGGCCTGCTTCATCGCGGCCATGGCAGTGCTGCGCATTACTGATATCGCCAAGTGGCTGCAAGTTTCGCGCGCTGGCCACAAGGTCGCGTATATCGTCGGAGCCTCCCTACAAACCCTGCCCCAAGGTGCGCATGCTTGGCGTTGTGTCCGTGAAGCCAACCAGCTCGCCGGCATCACCGTGACCTGGCGCAATACCATCTCGCGCGTCATTATTCCCGTTATCGCTCGACTCCTTACCCAAGGAACCCAACGTGGCCAGGCCCTAGCCGCCGTCGGATTCGACCAAGAAGGGCAACGCACCCTCCTGCGTCCTGTTGCCGATTCCATGGTCTCTCGCGTCATACGCCTGGTCATTCCACTAGTTAGCTTTGCGGTGGTGATTACTACATGGATCTAGCCCGCATCAAGCCCACCCCTGGGGCCATTTATCAAGTACTCGTCGAACCTGACACAGCCGTCGAAGACGTTGCCGTGCAACTAGCGGAGCACCTATCTACCGAAGCCATTATCGGCACGGATGCCTCAGCACAAATTAGCTTCCTGCGGGAAACGTGCATCGAAGAAGTAGTTTTAGGCCTCGAAAATGCCGGCGTGCCTGCCCCTGAAATGCAGCGGCGCGGGGAGCGAATGCTTCGCGCTGTAGGACTGTCTGACTATTGCGAACATGACCCAACACAGCTATCCGGTGGCCAAACACGCAGGCTTGCGGCTGCCTGTGTCGCCATTCGCGAGCCAGAAGTCATGATTGTGTGCGAACCTGCAGCCGGGTTAGACGCAAACTCGCGCACGCAAGTGGTTCGCCTCTTGCAGGAGTTGCCGAAAACCTGCGTCATTTCTATATCCAGTGCTTCATGGCCAGAATTGGGTGGGCACATCATTGGAACAGACCCGCTCGTAGCGGCCGTCGACTTACCGCGGGTTTCTGCAAGCCCCCGGACAGGGAGTATCGGACCGCTAACGGCATGCAGGAGTGCAGCAAAGAAGAAATGGTGGCACTTTTCTCAGCCCCGTGGCACTTCCTTCAGCGTCGGACCGGTAGAAATCCCTATCGCGAAATCTGCGGTTACGTGGCTGCGAGGCGATAATGGCAGTGGCAAGACCACGCTCCTGCGGGCTGCTGCTGGGCTCGATGGCGCCGGAGCTGTCCCGAATCCACCCGCTCTTGCCTTGCAATCGCCGTTTGATCAGGCGGTATTTCCAACGGTGGAAGAACTCGTCCCCAATGACACCTTGCGCAATCTGCTGGGACTAAATCCGGCAGATCATCCTCTCGATCTACCATCGTCTCGCCTGCGGCTTGCGCAGATTGCCCACGTGATCGGGCAGCAGCGACCGGTGGTCCTGCTCGACGAACCAGACACCTTGCTTTCAGCTGCCGACCGCGGGCTCATGCACCACATGATCCACCACGCACTGCAGTCCGGCAGCGCCGTGGTGGTTACCTGTCACGATCCTAAGTTTATGGCTGAAATAGAAAGCTATGCCGAAGTAACGGAAAAGACACTGCCGGCGCAGCAGCTATAAGCGCTTACAAAATTGCTCCCGGCTATTTCCAACATCAGTTAAGACGCTGCCGGGAGCAAAAGTAGTTGTATGGGGGTTACTGTGGGCTCGCCTGAACACCGCGGATGGATTGCTCTACTAAGTCAAGAACATTTTCTAGCTCCGCGGTATCGCCCAAGGCAAGCCGATTAATGAATCCATCCATAAATACCTCAAGATAGATGGCTAAGGTATCGATTCCTACATCGTCTCGTAGGCGACCCTTATCCGCATTAGATGCCAATCGTGCGCGAACGGCTTCATCACGAACCGATTGATTTTCTTTCCACCGAGCGGCGAACGAGGGGTCAGTGCGTAACAGGGAGGTGATTTCCAAGCGAGTGGCTAGCCAATCGTGGCGCTCAGGATGGTCGAGCATCTCCCGCATGACTTCTACCAAACCATTTTGAGCCACGACTTCGGCTTGACGAGCGGCATCTTCTTGCGCCAAGGCAAGGAATAGTGACTCTTTGTCACCGAAGTGGTGAAAAATTGCGCCACGCGACTTACCCGTCGCTTGTTCGAGTAGCCGAACAGTCGCCCCCTCGTACCCGTGCTCTGCAAAGCAGCGGCGGGCACCTACGAGAATGTCGTGCCGGCGGCGGCTAAGCTCAGATTCGCTCACGATGGGCATAGTAGGGAACTCTCCTTAATGGGGATGTCTAAAGATTGTTTAGTCAGTAATTTTAAATAAGAAATAAAATCGACGTGACGAAACGCGGGGCCGCATTGCCCTTCCTGGGGAGGGCGGTGCAACCCCGCGTTGTCGACTGAACTTAGTCCTTTAGCCCCCCTCGGGTGGGCTGAAGGACTGCGCGAAGACGCTTAGTTCTTGACCATCTGACGCAGAACGTACTGCAAGATGCCGCCGTGACGGAAGTAGTCAGCCTCACCCGGGGTGTCGATGCGGACGTCAGCATCAAACTCCACGGCGTCGCCGGATTCCTTGGTAGCGGTTACGTGGACGGTCTTCGGGATGGAGCCATCGTTGAAGGCGGAGATGCCCTCGATGTCGAAGGTCTCCGTACCATCCAAGCCCAAGGACTCGTGGGACTCGCCCTGCGGGAACTGCAGTGGGATAACGCCCATGCCAATCAGGTTGGAACGGTGGATACGCTCGAAGGATTCAGTGATAACAGCCTTCACACCAAGCAGGTTGGTGCCCTTGGCTGCCCAGTCGCGGGAAGAGCCAGTGCCGTACTCCTTACCAGCAATGACAACGAGCGGAATGCCGGCTTCCTTATAGTTCTGGCAAGCATCGAAGATGAAGGCCTGCGGGCCGCCTTCCTGGGTGAAGTCACGGGTGTAGCCACCGGTGACGTCGACCAGCTGGTTGGCCAGGCGAATATTCGCGAAGGTACCGCGCATCATAACCTCGTGGTTACCGCGACGGGAGCCCAGGGAATTATAGTCCTGGCGGGCAACGCCGTTTTCATCGAGGTACTGCGCAGCCGGGGTACCCGGCTTAATAGCGGAAGCAGGGGAGATGTGGTCAGTGGTGACGGAGTCGCCCAGCTTTGCCAGAACGCGCGCACCCTTGATGTCTTCAACCGGGTTCGGCTCGGTTGGCATGCCATCGAAATAAGGAGCCTTGCGGATGTAGGTGGAATCCTCATCCCACTTGAAGGTCTCGCCCTCCGGCACGTCCAGGTTGCGCCAAGCATCGTCGCCCTTGAAGACGTCGGCGTAGTCAGCCTCGTACATCTCGCGAGAGATAGCGGACTGGATGGTGTCCTCAATCTCCTGCGGGGATGGCCAAATGTCCTTCAAGAAGACATCGTTGCCTTCCTGGTCCTGGCCCAGTGGCTGTGCATCAAAGTCAAAGTCCATGGTGCCGGCAATGGCGTAGGCGATGACCATGATTGGAGAAGCCAAGTAGTTCATCTTGACGTCCGGGGAGATACGGCCCTCGAAGTTGCGGTTACCGGAAAGGACCGCGGTGGCAGCGAGGTCATTTTCGTTGATGGCTGCAGAAACCTCATCCGGCAATGGGCCGGAGTTACCAATACAGGTGGTGCAGCCGAAGCCGGAGAGGTAGAAGCCCATGGCTTCGAGGTCCTTCCACAGGTCTGCACGCTGGAAGTAGCCATCAACAACCTGGGAGCCAGGAGCACAGATGGTCTTAACCCATGGCTTGGACTGCAGGCCCTTTTCTGCTGCCTTACGGGCGATAAGGCCTGCGCCCACCATGACGGATGGGTTAGAGGTGTTGGTACAGGAAGTAATGGAGGCAATGGCAACCATGCCGTGGTCCAAGGTGAACTCGCCACCGTTTTGGGACTCAACGGTAATTGGGTTGGAGTGACGGCCCTTCGCGCCAGTAGCCGAGGACTCGCCGTGACCCTCACGAGCCTTGTTCAAGCCGCCGGTGACGTCCTCCATAGCCGGAGCGCCGCCTTCTGCGGACATGCGCTTTGCCTCGGCAGTGGATTCGTCAACGCAAACCTCGTCGGTAGTGTAGTTAGCCAGATCCTTGCGGAACTGCTCCTTGGCCTCGGTCAGCAGGATGCGGTCTTGGGGGCGCTTCGGGCCGGCAATGGAAGGAACAACGGTGGACAGGTCCAGCTCGAGGTACTCGGAGTACTTTGCCTCTGGAGCGTCCTCCTCCAGCCACATTCCCTGTGCCTTGGCGTAGGCCTCGACGCGGTCGATCTGCTCCTGCGGGCGACCGGTGAGCTCGAGGTACTTGGTGGTCTCCTCGTCAATCGGGAAGATCGCAGCGGTGGAACCGAACTCAGGAGACATGTTGCCGATGGTGGCGCGGTTTGCCAGCGGGACAGACTTAACACCGTTGCCATAGAACTCAACAAACTTCTGCACAACGCCGTGTTCGCGCAGCATCTCGGTGATGGTAAGAACGACGTCGGTTGCAGTAACGCCGGTAGGAATCTCACCGGTCAGCTTGAAGCCTACGACCTTCGGGATAAGCATGGATACCGGCTGGCCGAGCATGGCAGCCTCTGCTTCGATGCCGCCGACGCCCCAGCCAAGAATGCCCAGGCCGTTTTCCATGGTGGTGTGGGAGTCAGTACCGATACAGGTATCCGGGTAAGCGAGGCCCTCGTTGTCGAATACAACGCGGGACAGGTACTCGATGTTTACCTGGTGGACGATGCCGGTTCCCGGAGGAACAACGCGGAAGTTGGAGAAGTTCTCAGCACCCCAGCGGAGGAACTGGTAGCGCTCTTCGTTGCGCTGGTACTCAATTTCAACGTTCTTTTCCAACGCATCGGTAGAGCCGAAAGCCTCAACGATGACGGAGTGGTCAATGACCATTTCGGCCGGGTTGAGAGGGTTAACCTGACCCGGGGTGCCACCCAGTGCGGAGACGGCCTCACGCATGGTAGCGAGGTCAACAACGCAAGGAACACCGGTAAAGTCCTGCATGAGGACGCGTGCTGGGGTGAACTGGATTTCGGTGTCCGGCTCTGCCTCCGGATCCCAGTTTGCCAAGGCGTTGATGTGGTCCTTGGTTACGTTCTTGCCGTCCTCGTTACGCAGCAGGTTTTCTGCCAGCACCTTGAGGGAATAAGGCAACTTCTCCAGACCGGAGACGGTGTTGATGTCAAAGTAGTCATAAGACTTACCGTTGACATCAAGGGTCTTCTTGGCCTCGAAGGAGTTCAAGCTTTCAGTCACAGGGAGCTCCATTCCTTGTTAATAAACAGTGTGTTCTGTTTGGTACTCGTCGCCAGTCATCACCGCGGGGCAGTGCTCGGCGTCACTGGTCACTAGTGTGACGCGACGCGACCATGGGGCCCGCTGTGTTGAAGGCGACAAAGAACGCGATGGTTCACCTAGATATTGTAGAGGCTAAAACCTTCGGTCGCTGCCATTGTAACAGTACAAGCGTTCTGTTTTCACCTTTTCTGAAAAATCGGCGAGTTGAGGAAATGGGTTCCTGTGATCTGACCGTATCTTGGGGAGAAGAAGTTAGTTTAGGAGCCCTATATAAGGAAGAGATACACATGGTTCCCGCGGGCGTAGATGTAGCTGATTTGGCAGGTCAGCTCAAAGTGGACGGCGTGGCCTACACGTCCCCAGCACTCAGCCAAGATGCACTGCTCAACGCGGAGGTAGCTCAAGGCTTGCGAGACGGTGACGGTGTGGCCGTGGTTGATGTGATAGCTGATCGTGCGCCTGATGTTCGTGACATTGCCCAAGAGCTCCAAGACGCGACAGGTTTGAATACCGTCATCGTACAAACCCCTCGCCATGTTTCTTCCGTTAGTGACACTTATAGCCGCGCTGACATTGAGTCGGTACAGGCGCAGATCCCGCCTGGAGTTGAACAAGTAGACCTTCTGTCTGAGTACTACAGGGGACTAGACCAAATCAGCTTCCCGGTGGGCGCAGCGGTGGGGATGGTTGCCGTAATCGCCGTGATTGTATTCGTTAGCTCTTTCCTAGCGGCCGGCCGTCACACGCCCTAATAGTTGAAAAGGATCTACGGAAATTGAGAGTGGGAGTCGGGCGAGTGAAGAAAGCCGGGCGGGAAACGAGGAACTTTGCTTTCCAAAATTGAACAAATGCTCCTTGAAAAATAAGTTTGTTCGAAAAAGTATCGTGTTAAAGGGCGAAACCTTTGCGGGCCATTAATGTACGAAAATTTCGGGCAACTGGCCCGAAGGCGTGTACTGAAGGACTCTGGGTGAATGCGGATGGCGAAGTTTCGTTCACTCACGGTTTGTTGAGAGAGTCGGTTGTGGATCGGGGATAGAAGTTCGGTCGGGACTTAGCGTGAATCGGGTACCTAATTAGGGATCGTGAATGGGGCAGGGGAGTGGTCAAAGTAAACCCTTAGGGGTTGACATCCGGCGGGGGAGTGGTTCAGTTGCCCTAGTTGTGGCCCGGCTGGGGGTCGGAGGGGCTTGTAGAACCCCAGTTAGTTAGTGATTAAAGTCACAATAACGGGATGGTAACAAAATCATTGCAGGTTAGGTGCACATGTTGGGTCATGTGAATTAACTTGACTCACGTGAATTGCGGGAAAATTGTGCGAAACGGGTGTGTCGTGACGTAAGGTTCGGTTGTCGACTCAGGAGACATTTCTTGCTTCCTGGGTTCATGGGCTTAGCCTTGACTGTCACGAGAGAACTCGCACGGGTATGTGGGGAAGCACGCCTCGAGCGAAAGTTAGAACGTCGAGTGGCCGTTCTTGGGAGTCAATGAACCGGGACCCATCGAAAGTGATTTGGGACGCAGGCAAAGAACTTGAGCGATTGCAATGTTCGAAAAATTACACATCATCCCACCTTCCGTTTATGAGGTGAGACGGGTTCATTAGAACTCCACCGTGTGGAAATTTTGGTGCGAACCTTTATATGGTTAAGGCTGAAAGCCTGTCGTCACAGAAGGTGCGTACGGAGAGGTCCATAGGGAAAGGGTCCGGGAACACCGAATCACTCCACAAGGGTCAGCCTCGTGTGGCCTGTTCATGGTTTGTGGCTGCTTGCCCTCGACGGCTCGGTAGTGCTCAAAAGGTTAAACCTTTTGGACTCCAGTTGGCGCCGCGGCGAGGTCCGCCAGAACCCGTAGAGCAGTTCTCACAGTGCTCAGTGCAACGAAGACGTGATCGGGGCATACGGAACCGCGGGTTGTAAAACGCACCCTGGAGCGTATGTCGCGCGCAGCGCAAGAGTAGAAGTGGATTTCACAGTCCGTGGGACTTTGTTTGAACAGAGGATAGTTGTAGACCATCTGTGTCCGACTTGTCGGGCTCGTGCACGTAGACCTTTAGGCTTTCTTGCCGGGGTATGAAGTGTCTGGATGTCGCTGTTGTGGGGAAACAGTAGCGATTTGAGGCGGCCAAAATTTGGCGCGGCAAGTCCACAACTTTCTCTAGTTCCTACATGGAAGCCCTAAGGCTGCTGAGGGCCCACCGAAAGTGCACACCCGGAGTGAAGTCTCAGCCGAAGTAGGCAGTCCATCAATAATTACCGCTCTAGTGTCTGAGGGCACCAGGGGGTTAGCTTCGTGTATCTATTGATACTGACTCGAGGCGAACCTCTGGGCCACCCAATAAGGCATGCGATAACGCCTGTGTTTGTGCGAAATATGCAGGCGGGGAGCCCGGGCATACCTATGTCCGGAGGTCTTCATGGACCCTCACTAAAGGAGCAGCGTGGGCCCAAACTAGGAGTATTTCAGTGGCCACCATTCGCCTTCCGCGCATTCGACACGTTCGCGCTTTCATTGCTGCAGTAGCAGGCACCGCAGCTATTTCAACGCTTTCCACCGTAGCCCCAGCGGGCGCCGATGAAGTATCAGCGCCAAACCCAGGTACGGTCCAGGACCAAAACTCAGACCACGTAGCAATTGACCGTGCGGTTGCCAACGCAGATTCACTGCAGGGCGCTGTAGAGGAATCCCGGGCAGAGCTAGGTCGCGCGGAAGCAGATGTTTCCGCAGCGGAAGACCGTATTGCTCAGATTCGAACCCAATTGGAACAAGTGAACGGCGAGCCGGGCACTAATGAAGAGTATGTTGCCAGCTTGGAAGATGAGCTGCGCCAGGCGGGTGAGGAAAAGCGAGAAGCCGAGAATCGTGTTGCGCAGGAGCGCCGAGAGCTGGCCCAAAATGAAGCGCGACTAAACGCTACCCAAAGATTTGCGGAAGCCACTTTTGCCCGCCAGCAGCAGGCTGCGCCCCAAGGGGAGGTAGCAAGCGGGGTGCAGCTCTCGCAGCAGGATTCTCTTCCAGTTGCGCCAAATCAAGGCGATAATCTTGATTCTGAGGTGTCAACAAATACTTTCTCAGTCAGCCCTCATGACTTGACTAGAAAGGTCAAGCCGCAAGACTTTACGGATGAGGTAGTGGACCAGGGATCGTCCGAGGTTCCGGGCAGTGCGGACGTTGCCGATAATCCGGAGGATCCATCCGTTGCTGAGCAGGCGAAGACTACTCCAGAAGCGGACTTTGGAAACGCCCTCAATAAGGGTGCAACGCCTACGTTCCAGAACGTCGATTTCGGCACTGGGTCCTCTGTGAACGATGCGCTCGCACTTGCGAATGATATCGCTGCAGCCGTTGATGAGGACGATGTGCGCACCCTCATGCAGGGCTCGTCTGACCTACTAGGTTTGGGCAGCCCGAATACTGCACCTGCCGCCAGTGTTGACGCTCCCGAGGTGGATGAGGTGGCTGAAGTAGAGGAAAGCACCACCGGTGCAGACGCGGGCCGAGACGCTCAGATTGAGGCCGTCATTTCTCGCGCTGAGTCTCAGGTCGGCGTCCCTTATGTGTGGGGTGGCGGCGATAATAACGGTCCTACTGGTGGGCTTCGCGATGGTGGCGTGGCTGATTCCTTCGGGGACTATGGACAGTCTGGCTTCGATTGCTCGGGGCTAGTAAAGTACGCCTACGCGGCAGCCGGCCTGGACCTTCCTCACTACACTGGTGCGCAGTACCAGCAGGGTAAGAAGGTTCCCCGCGAGAACGCACAGCGCGGTGACCTTATCTTCTACGGACCTGGTGGAAGCCAGCACGTAGCTATCTACCTAGGCGACGGCCAAATGATTGAAGCGCCACAGTCGGGTCAGACTGTTTCAGTAGTTCCGGTTCGCTGGGGTGGCGCTACTCCCGATGTCGTGCGCCTTCTCTAATCTCCAACTTTTGGTTGGTATGGTTTAGGGCATGACTGACGCACAACAGAATGCCCAAAACTTCGACGCCCTCCTCGTTCTTTCTTTCGGTGGCCCGGAAGGAAACGAGGAGGTCGTTCCTTTTTTGGAGAACGTCACCCGAGGTCGAGGTATCCCTCGCGAGCGGTTAGAAGTGGTGGGCGAGCATTATTACCACTTCGGAGGGGTAAGTCCGCTCAATGCTCTTAACCGCGAAATCATCGATCATCTCGAAGGGGAGCTGAACAAACGCGGACATAATCTACCGGTCTACTTTGGCAATCGAAATTGGCATCCCTTTGCCAGTGAGACTGCGGAGAAGATGTCTCAGAACGGGGTGCGCAAGGTAGCTGTCTTCGCTACCTCTGCATGGGGTGGGTACTCCGCATGCCGGCAATATGATGAGGACATTCAGCAGATGCGTGAGCATCTGGCGGAGCAGGGTTTGCCGGACATTGAATTTACTAAGATTCGCCAATTCTTCGATCATCCGAAGTTTGTGGCCGAAATGGCAGCCGCTGTCACGGAGGTCTGGGGAGAGATTCCGGAAGAAAAGAAGGAATCCACTCGCTTGCTATTTACCGCCCATTCGGTTCCCGTTGCACACGATAACGCGGGCGGCGCGGAAGGCGACAAAAACCTTTACTCCCGCCAGGTGGTTGAGGCGTCGCGGTTGGTGGCCGCACGGGCCGGCATTTCTGACTATGACCTTGTATGGCAGTCACGGTCGGGTAATCCCCGCACTCCGTGGCTCGAGCCTGACATTGTTGATCACACCACAAACATCCATAACAACGAAGACGTCGACACGGTCGTGGTATGCCCGATTGGCTTCATCTCCGATCATATGGAGGTTATCTGGGATCTTGATTCCGAGCTGCAGAAGGCAGCCGAAGAGATGGGTGTCAAGGTCCTGCGCACCCGTACAGCGGGTCCGACTCCACGTTTTGCGGAGATGGTTGTTGATCTCATCGATGAACTAGAACAGAGCCGCGAGTGGGAGACCAGCGGGAGTGTCACGGTGCAAGGGTGCACAGTCAATGGTGAGCCGTGTGCAGCGGGGTGCTGCGATATTTGGTCCCGTTAACGGGCAAATTCTCCAAGCGCATAAGACACGCCCGTCATGCGGGCCTGGCGGATGTGACGCCACAAGCGAAGTAATTGTGGATCAAGGCTGTGGTCATTGATGCGGTCAGTGACGGTTTCGATGATCGCGGCTACTCCGTCAGCCCGGGCAAAGAGCTTGGCTGACCGGGCTGGCGTTGAACGGGGGAGTCCGGGGGTGTCATAGAAGTCGCTCAGAGTTCCCACGGTGAGGCGTGGGTTGGGCAAGGTCTCGGTGCTATACCCGGTTGCCGCGATGAGCTCGGCGGACTCATTGGTTGCTTGAGAAAGGAGTGCGTCGGCTTCACCGGGGCTTAGCCAGGCGGGCGCGGGGAGCTGCTGCTTTTCGACGACCACTTGCCACGCCGTATGGCTGTGGCGAATGTGGGGGATGAGGACTAAGTTACGCAGGGGATCATTGGTGCGAACTATGATTGCTCCGGTAGAACTTTGTGTAGCCGCGCGATAGGAGTCTGATCCCGCCGGCAATGCAGGCGGTTCGCCTGGCCCGGACAGTGCGAGGCGCACGATAGGCTCTGCACTTACATCGCGATGAGCGGTAAGTTCGGAGGTCTCCGCGCGCAGCATGGCTAACACATCGACGAAGGGGGATTCGTCCAAGCATTCTGGACGTCCGCCTAGTTCCGTAAGCGCGTCCAGCAAGTCATCGGTGGTTTCATGTCCCCACAGCCACGAGCCAAGCCAGACGGCGGTGTTTTGTAAAGGTGACCATACTTCGGCGCGCATATCCATGGCGAGCCAGTCTAGTAGATAGACTAACGGGCCATGAGTTTTGATCCTTATGGCGGAGATATTTTTGCTGGCCACTCGCGGTCGAAGCCGCGCCAGTACCCAGAAGTGCCAGCCGAGCCCGGAATGGTAGTGGAAGTGCGCGGCGATGACTTTGTGGGTGCTGTTATGGGCGTGGATAAAACCGTTTTCGGTGAGGTGGTACGCCTTGAGGATCGCCACGGCGTAGAACGGGTCTTTAACCTGGTTAAAGGCGGGTTTCTAGTGGAAGGCAAGCCAGTAACGCTTACCCGGTACGTCGAAAAGCGGGCTCCCCGTAAGTCCAACTCCGGCTCCCGCCGCGTACAGAACGTGGAGGCCAAGGTTGCCGCGCCATCGCGCATTTGGGTGGAAGGCGTGCATGATGCCGCCATTGTGGAAAAAGTGTGGGGTCACGACCTGCGTGTGGAAGGCGTGGTAGTCGAATACCTCGAGGGTTTGGACAACTTGGAGGCGCGCCTCGCAGAGTTTCAGCCAGGGCCGGGCCGCAGGGTCGGCGTATTGGCGGATCACTTGGTTCAAGGCTCTAAGGAAACCCGATTAACGGAAACCGTGGGAGAGCATGTCCTGGTAACTGGGCACCCCTTCATCGATATCTGGGCGGCGGTAAAGCCGCAGCGCGTTGGCCTGCGTGAATGGCCAGATGTACCCTACGGCGAGGATTGGAAGACCGGTATTTGCCGCCGCGTAGGGTGGAGCGACCCGGAGGATGGGTGGCGTCATGTCTATAACGCCGTACATTCCTTCCGCGACCTAGACTCCAGCCTAATCGGCGCCGTGGAGCGCCTCGTGGACTTCGTTACTACACCTGAGTTGAGCAAGTCCGACTTGCTCTAGGGGTGGGCAAGGTTGGCGCGTTCAATTAGGTTGACGGCCAACTGCCACCCCGCCATCTCCGCGCTCCAGCCGGCCGCCTGGAGGCGTTGCGACATGGCTTGCTTGGAAATTCCTAGCTCTTCGGCGGCCTCATTCTGGTTGAGTCCTGCGCGGACAAGCGAGGTTGCTTCGCGCCCTTCGATGGTGCGCTTGTGCAAAACGTAGCCAAGCAGGGCAAAGGTGGCCGCGATGTCGCTCGCCTCCGAGGCGCGGCCGCGCTTATTGAGTTTGGCGTAGACCTGCCCCATGCGGGCGGATTTCCGCAATGCAGCGGTTGCTACCTGGCGCGCGCCTTCCTCATCTTCCTGGTTGCCGGGGCTAATGCCGATGCCGATGGCCCAGTCGCCGTCGGCAAGCAAGGCCATGACCACGTCGCACACTGCTGTTGCTGAATCAACTACGGCGCAAATATCTTCCACGCCGAGCACGTGGAACTCGCCCACACCATTGAGGGTAGATAGAGCCGTTGCAGAGCGTTGGACCAACTCTGCGCGACGCACGGAGCGGCCCCGGTAGCGAGCGTGGACAGCAAGCACAGAAAATCCTCCTTTAGGAACCAATTGCGAAATAGTCTACCGCTCGTACTTGACTTATGGGCGAGTGGGTAGACGTGAATCCATATACAGCCCGCCCATACCGATGGCGGCAAAAGCTACCATGGCGACAACGATGCTGGGCGAGGTGTGGCCTGTGAGGGCATCGCCGAAGAAGACGCCGAGGGCAGTAGTCGGGATGGAACCGAGGAGGGTGGCCACGGTGAAATGGCTAAGCTTCACGGGCGTTAGTGCGGCAACATAATTCAGGAGACTGAAGGGGACGCCGGCCACCATTCGCAGCGAAGCGATGGCCAGCCAGCCGCGCCGCTCCAAGTGGGCATTGATTTTAAACACTGCGGGGTGAGTTAGGTGCGGCCGGATCCAGTCTCCGAGGAGCGTGCGGACGATGAGGAGCGACAGGGCCGCAGACGCCGTCAAGGCGCATAAGGAGAGGGCGAGGCCCTTCCATGGGCCAAAAAGTATTCCTGCGGCTACCGTCCAAAACGTCCGGGGGAATGGAAGCTGCGTAAATATGACATAACCTAGGGTGAAAAGGAGGGGGAACCACGCGCCATAGCGGGTGGAAGCGTCGCGAAGCTGGGACACGTCCGGCAGATCGAAGAAGTAAAGGAGGGTGACGCCGGTGACGATGGCGGCGAGGACGGCTACCCAACGACGTATCGACCACTGGGAAATTGACCGCCAAGCGGACCGAGCGAGCGATTTGAGGAAATGGCCGAAGCTGCGCGCCCAACTCAAAAGTGTGGTCATGGGGAAGATCGTAGTCCTTGTAGGAGTACTGAATAGAAAATCCGGCGGCTACCTTAGTGGTAACCGCCGGTCCGTTGTGCCCGAGGGGGTGTCTGGTTCGGAGACATCGTTCCGCATGTCTCATAAGATCGTTCCGGTCTAACCAGCACCAATGAGGGTGATGCTCCTATGTTGTGTCAAGCTGATTTGAGAAGTTCTTCATAAGCCAACCTCAACTCCGGCAAAGGGCGCTTGCCGGTTTCGATATCACTG
>NZ_MKXT01000097.1:3489-5950 GCF_001913985.1 Corynebacterium sp. S5S1 | reverse complement strand
CCGCACGCTGATCGTCCACGATCTGCCGTTAACCTGGGGTTTTCTGGTTTCCGAGGCCAAGCGCGCGATGAGTGCTGCTGCACGTGCCAACCGGCGGCGCTCCCGCAAGGGCAACCGCAAGCGCCAGCGCGTCGGGCATGTTCCGCAGCCTGCCACAATCGTCGACACGCTGGCCACTGCGCGTCGGCAAGAAGTTCCGTTCACGGATATTCGACCTGCCGGCGTGGCTCGCGCGATGGGTTTGTCAGCGATTAGTCCGGTGGCATCAGCTGTGCGTGCTGGGCGCAGCCAAGAAGAAACCACCCGCGAAACCACGCATTTATTGTGGGATATTTTTCAGCATCAGCACGAAGCCGCACAGAAGTCATCGGGCGCTGACCATGAGCTGATCGCTAGCTACCACCCGGATGATCTGCGGGCGGATCGCTGTGGTTTGCAACGCAGCCACATACGCGTGGAATCCGCCGAACGTGGTTGCTGATGAGATCGGTTATAGTCCCGATACCATCGTCACCGCGTTGACTGAGGCCGGGTTGGTGTATCGCGAGCATCTGCACCGCGGGGTATCGGTAGTAGTGTGCAATAAGACCACTGACCTGCGGGGCAAGGCTATGCACGCGGTGCGCAAAGGCATTCCGCTGCTCGGGGATACCGCTTTTTTGGATGCGCTCACCCGCGTGAAGCCACACCCGGATCCTGATGCGCCAGTGGAACAATCCACGCACCCGCGGGCGGTACCTAGCCAGCCTGCGGGGAAGGCATCCGGCAAACAACAATCCGGGAAGCAACAATCCGGCAAAGCGTCCGTGAAACAGCACCCCAAGCAGGCAGAAAAACAGAATGAAAAACCAGCAGGAAAGCAGCCACGGAAAAAGTCCCGTTCTCATAGGCGGCGCCGTAGCTCTTCGCGCAAAGGAACACCGAATCCTGCGAGTGGCGCAAACCACACATCCCACTAGTAACCACGCCTTTTTACTATCCTAGATGCCTATGACTAAGTCTTCTGCGTCGTCATCACCGTCATCGCCGGTGTCCATCGTGTCCCGTGCCCGCACGCGGGTGGCCACAACCGTCGCTCGCTTGGCGACGGTAGCCTCGCGCGCAACCGGCCGGGGAGCGGGTGGCATGATCGGCGGTTTGCTCGCGGACAAGATCGACCCGAACGTCATGCACAATCTTGCCGACGATCGCCCGGCTGTGCTGGTCACCGGCACGAACGGAAAGTCCACCACCACCCGCATGCTGGCGAATGCGCTGCGCAGTGAGTATTCCGTCGCCACGAATGAGGGCGGCGACAACATGGATGCCGGGATCATCTCTGCACTGTTGGCGGGCCGTAATGCTGAAGTCCTCGCCCTGGAGGTAGACGAACTGCACGTGCCGCAGGTTGCGGACAAGATCAATCCGCAGGCGCTAGTGCTGCTGAACCTGTCACGCGATCAGCTGGACCGCGTCGGGGAGATCAACAAGATTGAGCGCACTTTGCGCGGCGCCATTACGGCGCACCCGGACATGACTGTCATCGCGAACTGCGACGATGTGCTGATCACCTCGGTGGCTTATGACGCTCCGAACGTGGTGTGGGTAGCCGCTGGCGGCGGCTGGCTCGGTGAGTCCACCACCTGAAGCTTGCCGACGGCTCCGCCTTCGAACGCCCCACCCCAGATTGGACGATCACGGACGCGGGCATTACGCGCAGCTCGTCGCTGGACGACGCCGCGTATCCACTGAACCTGGCCCTGCCGGGCCGGGCCAACCGGGGCAACGCTACCCAGGCCATCGCCGCAGCGGTCGAGGCCTTCGGCGTCGGCTTCGAACAGGCTGTGTCCGCCACCGAGCAGGTGGATGATGTCGCCGGGCGTTATTCCACGATCACCCGCGGCGAGCATGAAATCCGCTTGCTGCTGGCGAAAAACCCGGCTGGCTGGCAAGAGGCGTTGTCCATGGTGGATCGCAGCGCCGAAGGTTTGGTGATCGCGGTGAACGGCCAGGTCGCCGACGGGGAGGATTTGTCCTGGCTGTGGGATGTCACTTTTGAGGATTTCGCCGAGCAGTCCGTGAAGGCCTCCGGTGAGCGTGGCACGGACCTGGCCGTGCGTTTGGTGTATGCCGATATCAGCCACGAGTTAATCGCTGATCCGGTGAAAGCCATCGATGCGTGCCCGGCCGGGCGTATTGAGGTGTTGGCGAATTACACTGCCTTCCGGGATTTGAAGAAGGCTTTAGAGCGCGGCGATTCTTCTGCATCAGAGACAGCGCAGGCACAGAATTCCGCGCCCGACAATTCCACCGCCCGTTCCGAGGAAGCTTAGGAGATAGCAGCGAATATGGCACACGATAAGCACAACGCTGCGGCCGGTAATAACGCTGCTGAGCGCACTGCCGAAGCCAGCCAGTCAGCGAAAAAGGCAGAGCTGAATATTGGTCTGGTACTGCCGGACGTGTTGGGCACCTACGGCGA
>NZ_MKXT01000097.1:1971-3438 GCF_001913985.1 Corynebacterium sp. S5S1 | reverse complement strand
AGCTCGGCGAACCGGTGCCGAGCCAGCTTGATGCCTATACCGTGGGCGGTGGCGAAGATAGCGCGCAGATCCTGGCAGTAGAGCATTTGCTTGCCGACGGCGGCCTGCACAAAGCTGCCCGCGCTGGTGCGCCAGTTTTTGCTATTTGCGCTGGGTTTCAGCTGGTCGGCGAGACTTTCCGCGCTGCGGGCCGGGAAGTCGAGGGGCTGGGCTTAATTGATGCCCGTACCGTCACATTGCAAAAACGTGCGATTGGTGAGGTCGCTTCACAACCAACGCAGGCCGGTGTCACCAGTAGCCTGGCCTCCCCGCTGACTGGTTTCGAAAACCACATGGGCGCCAGTGTGCTCGGCCCGGATGCCCACCCTTTGGGTGCTATCACCACTGGTATTGGTAACTGCGATGCCGATGCTGCCCGTGCTGGCGCAGCCGACGATATTGCTGCGCAAACTCGAGGTTGGCGGATCTGGTGTTGTCCATGGCATTGGGGTGCACGTTGGATGAGCTGGAACCGTTGGAGATCCCGGCCATCGAGCAGCTGCGCACCGAGCGCCTGCGCTAAGCACACGCCGCGAAATTATAGCCGCGGCGCGCGGACGCTACCCACTGGCCAATAATTCTTACGCTAGCCTAAGATAAACCACATGGCTGATGGACATACCTCGCAAGATACCGCCGAGCACTCTGACAAACTCCACGAGTTTCTCGACACCACCCTGTCCAACCCACCCGGCGACGCACGCCACCATTTCGTACGGTGCCGGGTGACGTCTGTGGAGGTGCTTGCCGACGAACTCCTGCGGGTGCACCTGCACTCCCCCGCTTTCGCGGATCTGCGCCTGACTGGACCTGATGAGTTTTTCGGGCTGATCATGCCCACAGCTGCGCACAGCTTGGACGGCTTAGAAAACGCGCTTGCCGACGGCGACCGCGCGAACCTACGCGCCGTCATTGCCTCCTGCGATTCCGCGTGGCGTCCAGAGCTGCGCTGGTACACTTTCCGCGCACTGGACCGGGAGAATGCGACCGCGTGTTTTGATGTGGCCACGCACGGCAAACGCACGGGCCGAGAAAGCACCGACGACCACACCTTCCCCGCCCCGGGATTGAACTGGGTGCTGCGTGCACAAGCAGGTGACGAATGCGCGATCTATGCTTCCCGCGGGTTGTGGCACCACCCCAGTAGCAGGCAGCTACTCATCGCGGACCCTTCAGCACTGCCGTCGGTGTGGGCGATTCTGGAATACTGCCAGCGCTTCCACCCGGATACACTGCGCACCACCCGCGTGATCGCACTCGCTGAAACCGAGGCGGATATTGAAACTGCCGCGCTGCAACAGTGGCAGAATACGCTGGCCAGCGTGGACGTCGTCACGGGCCCTTATGCGCAGCACCAGGAACTACTGGCTGCCCACGTACAAGAACTGGCCCGCCAACACCCGGAATTTCAGCCGGAGTATCTGTGGG
>NZ_MKXT01000097.1:0-1898 GCF_001913985.1 Corynebacterium sp. S5S1 | reverse complement strand
CGGGGAAACCGCGGCCCTAAGTCGCGAAAGTATCGTTGGCCTCGGCGGGCACTCAGCGGGCCCGCGGCGGCCGCTACACGGATGGCGGCAGCGCTAGCGCACGGGCAGGCGGCCGGACAGCGCGCGGGATAGCGTGAGCTCGTCGACGAATTCCAAATCGCCGCCCAGCGGCATTCCGGAGGCCAGCCGCGAAATTTTCAAATCCGGGAAATCCCGCAGCAGGCGCACCAGGTAGGACGCGGTCGCCTCGCCCTCGGTATTCGGATCCATCGCGAGAATCACCTCGGTAATCTCCGGGGCGTCGTCGTAAAGCGGGTGTTCCGGGGTGGAATCCGCCAGCTCGCGATCCTGCAAGACACCGCCGATGCGCTGCAACAACTGGCTGATAGCGGGTCCAGCGCACCACCGAGCACGTGATAGCGGCCGGTGTATTCGCCGGTGCGTTCGATGGACTGGATGTCTTTGGGTTCTTCGACTACGCAGATCATCGAGCGATCACGCCCGGAATCATGGCAGATGCGGCACACGCTGTCGCGGGAGATATTGCAGCAGATGCGGCAAAACGTAACCCCGTCGCGGACACCAGCAAGCGCCTGCTGGAGGCGGTCAATGTCTTCCGGTTCTGTGTGCAGAACATGGAAGGCGATCCGCTGGGCACTTTTCGGCCCAATCCCAGGCAGGCGCGAGAATTCGTCGATGAGGTCTTGTAAAGGACCTTCGAACACTTACATTCCACCCATGAGGTTGTTGATGTCGCCATCGCCCATGCCCTGCGACAATGGGCCCATCTTTTCCTTGGCCAGCTCGCCAGCCTGGCGGTGGCCGTCCTGGAATGCACCGAGGATCAGGTCCTGCAGCGTGTCGACGTCGTCGGCATCGACAACCTGCGGATCAATCTTGATGTCGGTAACTTCCGCTCCGCCGGTCATGGTGACCTCAACCAGGCCGTTGGCTGCTTTACCGGTAACGGAGGTGGCCAGGATCTCCTCCTGCGCCTTCTGCAGGTTGGCCTGCATTTCGGCGGCCTGGGCAATGAGCTGTTGCATGTCTTGTGGCTGCGTCATTATTGCTACTCCTTGTTTGGTGTAGTGGTGCATTCTTACGCATAGCTATGGGGATTAGCCCGATAGCTAGGCGTCTGCGCGGGTGGCCGCGCACGTCGGCCCCAGTTTACAACGGACTGGGACAGACTACAGCGGGCGAGCGCCCAGCTCGGTTTCCAGCAGTGTTGGCGTTGGTGTCCGTATTGGTGCTTGTGCTGGCGCCTGTGTCGTCCCCGCCGGTTTGCGCATTGCTGTTTTGTGCATTGCCGTTTTCGGCGTTGTTTCTTTCGGCATTACTGGTTTCGGCGCTGCCCGGCGCGCCGTGTGCGTTCTGCGTATTCTGTGTGTTCTGTGCGTTCTGTATGTAGCTTGCCGACGATTGTGCTGGCTGCGCTTGCGGCGGCTCGTCCGGTGCAGACTCTTCTGCAGCCGGTTCAGGTGGCAGCGGGACACCGTCGCCAAAGGTATCGCCGCTGGTTTGTGCTGCGCGCTCACGAGCCCGGTTTTTTGCTTGGTTAGCTACCTCGCGCCAGTCCTGGTTCTTTGCGCTGGCGGATGGTTTCTCATGTGGCTCCGGTTGCTGCCGGTGGGATTGCCCAGAACCCTCATTGCTCTCGCGCACCGCAGTGTCCGTTGATTCCGCCCCGGCGTTAACATCGCGGCTGGTTTCTGGCCAGACACTGTCACTGCTTGTGCGTTGAGCTTCCTGCCGCGGGCGCGTTTCTGCCTGCGATTGATCCTGCTGCGGCGGCTGGTTATTCTGCTGTGGCTGCGAATTCTGGCGCGACTGGTCATTCTGCTGCGCAGGTTTCTGCGGTTGCGGCGTCGTGCGCGGTTGCGCCGTAAGTTCAGGTG
>NZ_MKXT01000096.1:3016-4268 GCF_001913985.1 Corynebacterium sp. S5S1 | reverse complement strand
CACGAGCTCGCCGCGCGCGTCGAATTGCAGAGCAAACCGGTTGCCAGAGGCCAACAGATCCGAAATATGGCTGTGCACCCAGGCTTTGGTGCCGGTGCATTCGGTGTCGGACTCGTCGATAATGACCTCATTGAGCAGCACGAAACTGGCAGCACCGGCGGGTGCGGAGTTGCCGGATTCATCGCTGAAACTCACCTGTGCCTGCAACGGGGCGCACCCGGTGTAGCCTGCCATGCTGTTTTGGCTGAACCCCAGCCGTGGCACGCCTGCTAAATCCGCGGGCACTTCGGTGGGATCTTCCGGGGCGGAATAAATGTGGGTGATCTGCCAGGTGGAATCCAGCAACGTGCCGGTGGATTCATCGGCGCACGCGGCCAGGCCAGTGGTGGCAGCCGCGAGAGACACCAATGCTGTTGCTTGCCGACGCCCGATCATGCGAATTCATCCAAACTCGTGAGAAATGTCTGCGCCCAGCGGGCCACGTCGTATTCCAGCACGTGTTCATGCATGTGCTGCATGCGCTCGCGCATCCGTTCTGGGTGTTCCCGCAACCCGGTTGCTGCGGTCACCATCGCGGTTTTGATTGATTCCATATCAAAAGGGTTGCACAGCACTGCCTGCTGTAATTCCTGGGCTGCACCCGCGAACTCAGAGAGCACAAGCGCGCCGGAACCGTCGTCGTGGCAGGCGACGTATTCCTTGGCCACCAGGTTCATGCCATCTTTGAAGGGCGTGACCACCATGACATCCGCTAGTTGGTAGTACAGCTGCAGCGTGTGCTTGGGCACGCTGGTGTGCTGGTAATGCACCACGGGGTGGCCCAGCGTGGAAAACCGCCCGTTGATGCGGCCGACGGTTTCTTCTACCACCGAGCGCGTCCTGCGGTAGTGGTCGATCCGTTCCCGCGACGGGGTTGCTAATTGCACGAAGGACACGTCGCTGGGGGCAAAGGCACCGGCTTCCAATAACTCTTCGAAGGCTTGCAGCCGTTCGACGATGCCCTTGGTGTAATCCAGCCGGTCCACACCTAAAAACACCACCTGCGGGTTGCCAAGGTCCGCCCGCAGTCGCGCGATTTCGTGCTTATCACCCGCGCTGCGCTTGGCTTGGGAGCCAGAATCCAGCGAGATGGGGAAGGCCGCAACGCCGACTTCGCGGGAATCGGGGGTGGTGATGCGTGCGGTGATTTCGCGCAGGCTGGCACTACCTCCGGTCACCGTATGGCCTGCGGCGCCATAACCGGCGTCGACAA
>NZ_MKXT01000096.1:1815-2990 GCF_001913985.1 Corynebacterium sp. S5S1 | reverse complement strand
GGAAGCCCACCACGTCCGCACCCAAAAGCCCGCGGATGATCTCGTGGCGCCAGGGCAGTTGCCGGAAAATATCCGGGTGTGGGAAGGGGATGTGGGCGAAAAACCCGATACGCACATCGGGGCGCAGTTGCCGCAAGATCCCGGGAACCAGTTGCAGCTGGTAGTCCTGCACCCACACGGTGGCACCTGGGGCGGCGACTACCGCGGCGTGCTCCGCGAATCGTGTGTTGACATCCCGGTATGCCGCCCACCATTCGCGGTGGTAGGTCGGCGGAACGATCAGGTCGTGGTACAGCGGCCACAGGGTGGCGTTGGAAAAGCCTTCATAAAAGGCTGTGAAGTCGTATTCAGACAGCGTCACGGGGTAGAGCAGAGCCCCTGCGTCGTTGTGGAATGGTTCCGGGGCGGCATCGGCGACACCCGGCCAGCCGATCCAGCAGCCTTGCCGGGCTTCCAAAATGGGCGAGAGCGCAGAAACCAGCCCGCCGGGCGAGGCTTTCCATTCTGTGCTGCCGTCGTTGGCGGTGACGAGATCAACATGCTCACCGGCCCCGCCTCCGGTGCCACCGACACTTTGACCGGCATTCACCGTGCTACCTCACTCACCGTTTACCTCGACCGCTATCTGGAAACCACAGTTGGTTTATTCAGCTAGGCTTATTCGGCTGATTTCTTGGCCGTGGATTTCTTGGTGGCCTTCTTGCTGGTCTTTTTCGCAGACTTCTTCGCAGTCTTCTTTGTCGACTTCTTGGATGCTTTCTTCGCCGTCTTCTTGGTCGATTTTTTGCTGGACTTCTTGGTGGCTTTCTTCGAGGCCTTCTTGGACGTCTTTTTGGTGGTCTTTTTCGCAGTGCCGGATCCGTCGTCAGCATCGCCAGCGGGCTGTGGGTTTTGCTCGGCGGCCACCCTGGAGTGCACCAGGCCGTCTGGTTCTACGCCCAGCATGGACATGAGGGTCACGCCATCCATGAAGTCTTCGGCGTAGGTGGCAACGATGCGTCGTGCAGCAGACGCGGTTTGTTCCTCGACTGCCTCTTCTTGCTCTACGTCGGGATGCTTGTCAGTGACCTTTGGTGGCATGGAGTGCTTCCTCCTGGAGCGGTGTCTTTTCGGGTGTGCGGTGCGTATTGCCTACAACTGCGCCATTCTACGCTATGTTTAGTCGCTTTTGCGCC
>NZ_MKXT01000096.1:0-1791 GCF_001913985.1 Corynebacterium sp. S5S1 | reverse complement strand
GCTCTTGCGTGTGGTTTTCGGGGGCGCTTGCCGACGCCTGCCCGTGCTTGTGGTTGTTGCTGGTACGCGGGATGCGGCGGGCTGCGGAACTACCTTTGGCGGCTGCCCGGGCGGCTTGGCGGTAGGAGAACCGGCCTGCGCGTTGCAAGGCTGTGTAGGCGCGGTAGGAGCGTGGGCGGCGCAGGTTGCGGGCGACTTTTTCGCCGAAGACCACGCCTGCGGCTAGGGAAGCAGAAATGGCGATGGCGCCGCCGGCGTTGGAAAAGCCGACGATGGCTTGTTCGTTGATCATCGCGTACATGCCGCGGTAGAGCATCAGGCCCGGCAACATGGGGGTATAACCACACACGGCGACGATTAGCGGTGGGATTTCATAGCGACGAGCTAACAGACCACCGGCCAGGCCGATGATGCCTGCGGTCACGCCCGAGGCCAGCACGACGCCTGCACCGAGTGGCACCATGATGCCGTAGTAAAAGATCATGCCAGCACCGGCGGTGGCACCGGCGACTGCCACCGCGGAGCGGCGCGCCTGGCAGGCGAAGGCGAAACCGGCTGAGGCCAGTGCACCGAGGACGATGCGCAGCGGAATCTCGTGCGCATTCGGCGGGCTGGTGTGCTCGAGTGGGGGAAGTTCCACCGACGATGGCGCCGGTCATCAGAATGGCTTCGAAAAGCCGGGCTGCCGAGGAGACCGGGGCGCCGGTGATGCCATCGACAAAGCACTGCACCAGCGTCAAGCCCGCGACCAGCACGATGATGCCGGAGGCGATCAGGTAGGACGGCGAGAACGTCCAGCCGATATAGCTGGCGAAGGTATAAAAGCCTGCTGCGGGCACCGTCGCGATGAATCCGCCGACCATGTTTTGGTAAAAGGCGGGCAGGCGGAATTTCGATAGCCAGGAGTTCGTCGCCATGATCGCGAACGAGATGATGAATGCTAGGATTCCCACTCCGGCGTCGCCGCCGAGCATGACAGAGACACCGCCGCCCAGCATTCCCCAGCCGACGTTGACCATCAGCGGCGAGTGCGGCGGGGTTTCTGCCATGATGTCGTCGAGGATTTGCTCGGCGCGTTCTGGTGGCGTGGCACCGTTTTGGATGGAACGAATCAGCCGGTCTACCGCGGTGAGTTTGGAGAAATCGACCGTCAGGTCAGGGGCAACGCGGAAGACGTTGATGGGTATGCGTTCGTTGATGGTGCCGATATTGGCGTGGATGGTGATGGTTTTGGTGGTGATATCCACGTGTGCTTGGTACAAGCCGTAGGCGCTTAGCACGGAGTGGATCTGTGCGCGCACGTCGGAGTTGGAGTTGCCGGAGGAGATCAGGATTTCGCCGATGCGTGCGGCGATTTCCATGACTCCGGTGAGGTGCGCGGGGTTGGTGAGGTCCACCGGCGCCAGTGGTGATGGTGGCGGTGCGGCCTTGGCGGCGTCGACCGTGGAAATATTGGCACCGGTGCCCCGCAGGTTCGTTTTCAGGTTGTTCAACCAAGACACAGTGGCTCTACCTCATATCGCGCGTTTGCTGGGGATGATCAGTCGTGACTGTGCAGATTTTACATGTTCTGGTTGGATGCTTTGTGGGTGGTGTTTGCTGCGGTTTCTGCCAAATTTTTGGTGGCAATTCCAGCGGAGTTTTTCTCTTGCCGACGCCTGGGCTAAAGTAGTTTCTCGTGCCCCGCGCGCAACACGCTAGTTGTCTTTACGACGCCTGGCTGTTGCTGTCATTAGCGGATGCACGGTGCTGGAGTGGCGCAATTGGTAGCGCAACGCACTTGTAATGCGT
>NZ_MKXT01000038.1:0-15610 GCF_001913985.1 Corynebacterium sp. S5S1 | reverse complement strand
CAGGATGATTTCACGAGGGAACTGCCGACCGGAGAAGATGCCCATGGACCTGATTATTCCACGCCGGTCTTCCTACTGCCCCAACTTTGCAACAGCACCCTCGGAATCTCTTCTACTCTTATCGACGTACACGTAACTCCCCTATTAGGCCCGGCCCCCTCGAAAGCCATGCTTGGGGCTGCAACAATTCTTGCTGTATCGCTCGCATTTGGGTTTCTAAAGCACCACAATCCGGGATTTTACGCCGCTGACATGCCCGCTTGGGGCATGGTATCTATGGGCATACTTTCTTTGGGTAGCGCCTACTCCCTCATATATGATGCCTGGTCGGTTCATACCTTGTGCTGGGCAATAGGAACGGTTCTCGGCGCGGTGACGTGCATCCGTTTTCTCATGTTTCTCATTTGCGATCGCCCGTCAGCCCCCGCTTTCACCTGGGGACTACCGCTGGTCGCCCCCATGGTTGCGGCTACCTCCTCAGCTCAGTTGGCACCGCACGCCGGCGATTGGGGATCGATAGTCCACAGCATCGGCGTAATCAGTTTTGCATTGGCATGGCTTACAGGAGTGCCTACATTCGCCTTCGTTTACCTGCGTACCATTCCGAAAGTTCCTACCAGCTTCGCTGCTACTGCTTGGATCCCGCTCGGGCTGGTAGGCCAATCTACCGCGGGAGCACAATTGCTTGCAGGTGAACAATGGCACTTCCGCGCAATGGTCTACGGTGTAGCGATGCTCGGACTTGGCATCCCGCTGGCCATTTACGCCATCAGCAAGCACTGGGGAGCGGCCCTAGGAAGCACCCCCATGTCTTATAACCCCACGTGGTGGGCTAGCACATTTCCCGTAGGTACCTGCTGTCTTGGCACTCATACTTTGTCCACCCAACCTGCAGCACTGACGTTGGGAATGGGCTGGATGGATACCATCAGCGCCGCGCTTCTAGTGCTACTTCTTGTCCACGTCATGTGGGCTACTATCGGCGCAGCCGTGATCGGCTGGGCAAAAGCACGTTGAGTTTTCGAGTCTCATGACTCCTAGGTGAATACCCACCGTAGCGGCGTCAGCATGTGTACCCCCTTACACTTAAAAAGGAGTTTACAGACAGTCCGGCAATTCCTGGGTGGAGGAGATAGACGTGCTAATAGACGTGCTAATAGTCGCCCTATCCCTAGACGACGACCATCCACACCGCCACGAGGTGCACCACCGCGGCCGCGATGGTCGCGGTGTGGAAGTGCTCGTGGTAGCCGTAGTAGCGCGCATTGCGCCCTGGCCACTTAAAGCCATAGACCAGCGCGCCTAGCGAGTACACCACGCCGCCGGCAAAGAGCAGCCAGACCACGGCCGCGCCGGCTTGCGTCCACAGCGTGGGGAGAAGCGGCAGCACCAGCCATCCCAGCGCTAGGTAGACCACCACGTCCAACCAGCGCGGATGGCTAATCCACACCAGGTTCAAAATCGCGCCGAGAATCGCTCCTGCCCAGGCAACGCCTAGCATCCATGCCGCCTGTACCGGCGATAACACGATGAGGCACAGCGGCGTATACGTCGCCGCAATAAACACCGAGATGGTCGCGTGGTCCGCCCGCCGCCACCATTGCACAGCACGCGCGCTCGCCCACGGGTAGCGGTGGTAGAGCGCCGAGACGCCAAAAAGTCCAACCAGCCCCACTCCGTAAACAGTTACGCCAAGCCCCTGCCACCACTGCAGCGTCATCCACGCATAGGTAATGAGCACGGTGGAGGCAATCACCGACAACAAAGCTGCAATTGCATGCCCCCAGCCACGGCTGAGCGGCCTAGGCCCGCGGTCGGCCATCCAGTAAGTGCGCTGGACAAGGCCCGGCCCCGGCGCGCTATTCGCATGAATCTGTGCCACGAGGTACTTCCCTTCTGCTAGCTGCAACGAACCCGAACAAGAAACCTACGATACCGTAAGTCTACGGACGCGGCCGGAGGGCTTCAAGGAAAATCGCCTCGAAATGCTGCTAACTTTCCACAGCAGAACCTTCCTCTACCAGCCCATCAACAATGCGTACCGTCTCCATCGCCACGCGCGTGACCTTGCCAATTAGGTCCACGATGTAGCGCGGATTGCCCACCTCATCGGCCCAATCGTTCGGGTCATTAACAATACCGGAGGCTTTATCTTTCTTGACTTGATAGCGGTCAATCAGCCACGCCACCGCAGAGCGCGAGCCCAGCATATACTCATCCGCCGCCGCGGGAATGCCAGCAATGGTCACCTGCTTGTTGTAGATCAGCTTGGTCACGTCATTGACGTTTTTGCCAGTCTCCGAGTCCTTACGCTTGGCCCATTTCATCTTCTTAACGCGCCAAGTCTCTCGGTCAGACTCATCACCCTTGACCTGAATATCCAGCGGCCACGGCTCCACGGATTCATAGTTCACGTGCAGGTCCATCAATTCTTTACCAGCCGCAGCAAACTTGTCGAACTCCTCACGCGAGGATGGTGTTTCAATATGCGGCAGCATCTTCTTCAAATCCGCCGCATACTTCGTGCGATAGTCAGGATCATGCAGCTTGCCATAGACAAAGTGGAAGATGTTATCACCCGTGACATCAGCGCCCAACGCATCGCGATACAAGGCCTTAATCTCATCAGTGATGTTGTCCACGCGCACATACCCATCAACAACCTCACCGACCTTGCCGTAGATACTCGCTTCGCCTTGCTTGGCGACGCCCCCCTCACCAAACAGGCCACCATCGTCGGCCTCAAGCGGGGACCAAGTGAAGCGGGTGAAGAATTGGCCGGCGTTACTTCCCCACATTGCAAGGTCTGGTATCAAATCCGTAGCAATAGTGGAAAACGGTTTAGCGCTTCCCGGATTGACAACATAGAAGCCAATGTTGAAGTGCTCCGGAGCTGGGAACATCGAAGGCAGACGGCCTTGAACTTCGTTTAGTTGCTTATCGAAATAGACACGCTGCTGACTAAAAGGGCGATACAAAAAAGTTCGCAGATTGTTTTCGCTGAAGAAAACATTCTCACGTCGAGCGGCTCTCTGTCGCAGCCCCCGAGTCCAACTTACCCTTTTGGGATCATGTAACTCGGAATGCTCCTTAAGGTACCCAGAAACGTCCTTTTCGTTTAAAATAGACCGATCATTTTGTAAAGCCGAAACACAATTTGCGTATGTGCCGCAAAGAAGTTCTATGGACTTACGCACGCTTGAGCGACTAAACCCAGTGGCCCAAGCATCTCGGCCTGTACCGACTCCATTCGAGTATTCAAGAAAGACCTTGCCCTTCCTCGATTCATTTTTCTGACCCAGAATCGGCCACTTCCCAAAATCCTCGGATCGCTGGTTTAGCCAATCACCTTCCTTGTTAGGTTTGATTGACTGCCAATCCGTGGATTCAATTAATGAGGAATTCACAATCCTCATTTTTTCTTCGGCTGTGAGGTAGTCACCGATGTCTCGGTAATACAGGTCGAAACTAGACTTTGAAGGATCCTTTACACCAATCGTGATTGCCACGGTGTTTCTGGAACCAGAACCAAAGACCTTTCCGCCTTCCTTCCGTGACTGTTCACCGGCGGTTCTCTGGTTACCACGGAGATTAAACACATAGAGGTCGGTGAAATCCTCGGCCATCGATAGACGCACTCCGTCGCCGGTGTTTCCGTCAATCCAGCCGCCGTTTGAGACGAACGCCACCACACCTTGGCCACCAATACGGTCAGTGGCCCAACGGAACGCTCGAAGGTAAGAATCGTAAAGTGAGTTTTTCAATTGCGCCTTAGACTTCGCTGCATACGTCTCCGCAATACGCTTGTCCAGGCTCGGGTACTTCAAGTTCCCGTTAAGATCGTTAGCGGACTTCTGTCCTGCTGAGTACGGCGGGTTACCGATCACCACGTTTATGGGTGCATTCTTCTGACGCTCAATGGTGGCGTTGTTTTCGCGGAAGACGTTGAGGTCCGGAATGTCGCCGTCTTCGTGGATTTGGAAGGTATCCGCTAGAGCGATGTTGTTAAAGGGTACGTAGTCTGGAATTGGTTCCCCGTTGCGCTGCGCGGCTTCCTCGCGCAGGGCGTTGTAGGTAGTTTCAATGTTGACGGCGGAGACGTAGTAGGCCAGCAACATGATCTCGGTGGCGAAGAGCTCGTTGGCGTACTTGCGGGCGAGGTCCTCCGGCTTGATGAGGCCCGACTGTAGTAGGCGAACAGTGAAGGTAGAGGTGCCGGCAAAGGGGTCGAGGATGCACACGCCCTCGTCGGTAAGCCCCTTACCGAAGTGTTTCTTGGATACGTCGTCGGCAGCGCGCAGGATGAAGTCGACGATTTCGACTGGGGTGTAGACGATGCCAAGGGCTTCTGATTGCTTCTTGAAGGCCTTGCGGAAGAAACGCTCGTACAGCTCCTTAATCACCTGCTGCTTGCCTGAAGCGGAAGTCACTTCAGAAGCACGCACGCGCACGGACTCATAGAACTTCTCCAGAGACTCCGTTTCCGTGTCGAGGTTCGCCTTGGACAGAGCATTAACCATTTTCTCCATCACCTGTGCCACGGGGTTATGGGTGATGAAGTCATGGTTTTCAAACAACGCGTTAAATACCGGTGCGGTGATGAGATGCTGCGAGAGCATCGAGATAGCATCGTCGTCGGTAATGCCATCGTTGAGGTTATTGCGTAGGCCTTCAACAAAGTCATCAAATTCCTGGCGCAGTGTGCCATCCGCACCTTCCAGCAGGGATTTAATGCGGGTGATCTGATTCTCCGCGATGGTGGCCACGTCATCGGCCCAATCTTCCCAGTAGGTGCGGGTGCCGACCTTATCCACCAGCTTGGTGTAGATTGCCTCTTGCCATTGCTCTAACGAGAACAATGCAATCTGCTGTGTCATAGCCGTGGCATCGTCGAACGCCTCTGGGGACTTGGTGCTATCTGCCCCATCAAGCTTTTCTTTATCGCTTTTCTCTTTGTCACCAGACACGTGGTTGACATCAATGGGCAGTTCATCTTGCGCATTCGTTCCGTTAAGCGCAATCGAATTCACCTTGGCGTTAAAGCGATCATCATGGGCACGCAGCGCGTTAAGGATCTGCCAGACCACCTTAAAGCGTTGATTATCGTCAAGTGCTTCCGAAGGCGAAACGTTCGGTGGCACCGCCACCGGCAAGATGATGTAACCGTAATCCTTGCCCGCAGATTTACGCATTACGCGACCAACGGACTGGACCACATCCACCATGGAGTTGCGTGGGTTAAAGAATACGACCGCATCCAACGCCGGCACATCCACACCCTCGGACAGGCAGCGGGCATTGGTAAGCATGCGGCTTTCGTTTTCATCCGCCGGGGATTCGATCCAGGAAAGCTTGGTGCCACGCTCCATGGCGTTCATACCGCCATCAACGTGCTGTGCAGCAACGCGCAGATCAACGTTGGTCAAGGAGACATCGTTCAACACTGCCTTATCCTTAAGCAGCTCTTGGTGGGTGGCAATGAGCGAAGGATAAGTATCAGCGATGAGCTGTGAGGTCTTAATGTCCTTGGCAAAGGCCACAGCGCGCTGCATAGGCTGGGCGTTTTCCTCAAAGCCGCCTTTCTTGCCCTGCAATTCACCAGAGCGCTTGGCCAAACCATTCCAGGCACCGATCATCGCCGAAGCCGTGGTGAGGTTTATCTGGTTGTCGTAGCTGCGGGCCATCGCTTCCGCGGCCACGGACTCATCGACCGTCATGACAAGAACCTTGTAATCAGTCAATAAGCCCTTATCCACCGCCTCCCCGAAACCAAGGCGGTAGAACTCAGGACCGTAAATGCCCTCATCATCCATGGAGGTCAACTCAGCGGAGTGCTCGGCGGCCTTGCCCTTTACCGCGTCGTCATAAAGCCTTGGGGTGGCAGTCATGTAGAGACGCTTAGAAGCCCTGATGTAGTCAGCATCGTGGATGCGTACAAAGTTGCTGGCATCTTCACCAGCCAAGGTGATGCCGGTGGTGCGGTGGGCCTCATCGCAGATGACCAAATCAAAATCATCTAGGCCCTGCTGCTGTGCCTCATGGACCGCCGGCAAGGACTGGTACGTCGAAAAGACAATATTGAGACCCTTAGCGCGCTTGCCAGAAGCAAAGCGCTGCGTAATCTCCTCACCGTCCGTAGATACAGGAACCTCGAGGTCATAGACCGCGATGTCTTCCGCCTTCTTTGAAACCTTTGAATCCGAGCACACCGCGAAGGCACGCATGTCTAGGCGGCCTTGAGCGGTCCACTCCTTTAGTGTCTGCGACAACAAGGAGATGGAGGGAACGAGGAACAGAATGCGGGCTTTACCACCATTCTCTTCGGCGACGCGCTCCGCCAAGCGCAGCGCGGTGAAGGTCTTTCCGGTACCGCAGGCCATGATGAGCTTGCCGCGGTCATGGGTTTCAAATCCCTCAATGGCTTTATCAATGGCCGTTTGCTGGTGCGGGCGCGGTTCGAAGGTTTCGCGCTGTGAAAGGTTGATTTGAATATTTTTGTCCCGAACCTCAGAGCCTGGGAACGCCACATCCCAGTTGATCGGGGACTCGGCAATGGTAGAAATTCCGATGCGGCTGGTGGGAATCATCTGGTTGGCCAACGCCGCTTCCGCATGTGAAGACCAATGATCCGTAGTGGAGATAATCATGCGGCTGCCAAAGTATTCGCTGCCGTTTTCGGTCTCAAAGGAATGCCCTGAGGCCTCAAAGAAGGAATCGAGGTGGGATTTCTGGATACGCGCATTCGAAGCATAGAACTTGCACTGGATGGCCATCCACGTGCCGTCATCTACACGGTGAGCAACTAAGTCAATTCCCGTATCCGCCTTGCCGCCGTTATAGCGCCAATCAACCCAGCGGGTGACCTCATCGAACTGCGCTTTCAGCGTGGGATCGGTCTTGAAATAGTTGACCATTAGCTTTTCAAAAGCTATGCCATACTTCGCCTTTGGTTGGTTTTCGCGCAGTTGATCCAGTACTTCAGAGAACTTTGACATACCAGTATTGTGCCTGAATTCTTTTGCACTCATGACCAAGACTCGGCAAAAATTAGGTCGGCTACTTAAGGATGTTCAAGGAGTTAGATTATGGGCACACTGCGATTCAAACGATGGAACTTTACGTCGGATCTAGCTCCCTCTGCGGTGTTGTCCTTGAAGAGCGAATGCGGCATCTATGTGCTCGAATTTGCCAACGGCGAGCAGTATGTGGGCCAGACAATTCACTTCCCCACCCGACTGGCCAAACACCGGAGAACCTACCCAGATATTATCGCCATCAACTTTGCTGAGGTTGCTGCAAAGGACCTGAATATGGCGGAATACGGAGAAATTCAACGGCGGCGTAGATCCGGAATTCTCCTGCGCAATAAAACGCTCCTGGCACAGCCTTTGGGCGATTCACCTTTGGACGATCTCATCGACCAGCAAGAGCAAGCGGCGTGGCTCAACGTTGCAGCAACCGATGACGAAGAAATCCACATCGGAGACAGGGCCGAAGTGGCTCGCGGACGCACCCTATCCAATAAGAGATTTGATCAGCTGCAGCAGCAACCTCACTTCGAAGAAGCGCTCAATTCTCTTGCTGCGTACGTAGCCTATGTCATTCCCTACCCGCACCTGACCGAAAAGAAGACCTGGACTGTCACCGCCATGCCTTCAACCAATAGGCGCCCTACGGACAAGCGCGTGGCTACTCTCAGCGTCAATAACGTGGAAATGATGTACCTCCGGATCGTGCGCGATTACGAGTCCGGAGAATGGGTGCCTTTGGCCACTCTCAATGTGGCCGATTCTTACCAGCCGCCCCCATATATGCGTGATTTTGTGTACCCGGGCAGCTATCGCTCAGCTGGTCCCGTCAAGGCCGTTATCATGAACGGATTCCTCATCAGGGAATTCTTGATGGATGATGCCATCTTGCTCGCGGCACGAGAGCTTGCTCTGGGCCAGATGCGCAAGGGAACCACGATGTTTTCGAAGTACCACAATGATGCGCTCTCGGACGCCATCTTTAAGCGCATTGACCAATGGGTTGATGAGAATAAAGAGCTACACTAAGGCGCCTTACGCGAAAGAAAGCCCGGCCGAAGCCGGGCTTTTCGCGTATCCGCGCCTTCGAGCGACGAGGAATGGGGAGCGGTTTACTCCACCACGGAGTTAGCGCCCACAGCGTGGTCAAAGAGGTCCGGCAGGGTGGCGGACCAGGCGGCGACCAGCTGGGAGATGGCGACGGACTCGCCGCCGAGGGTGAGGGCGCCGGTTTCGGTGGTCTCGCCAACGATGGCGGCTGGGATGCCCAGCTCGCTGGTGCGGGCGAAGACCTGATCGGCGCGGTCGGCGGTGGTGGCCACGAGCACGCGGGAGGCGGACTCGGAGAAGGCAGCGACGAACTCGTCCTCGTGGACCGCGGTGAGGTCCAGGTTGAGGCCGAGGCCGGCGCCGTCGGCAGTCGCACCGGCGCGCTTTGCCATCTCAAAGGCGGTGACGGCAAGGCCACCCTCGGAGATATCGTGCGCCGCGGTGAGCAGCTCATTGCCGTGGAAGAACTCGGCCAGGCGCTTCTCGTTGGCCATGTCTACCTGTGGCGGTAGACCATTGAGGGAGGAAGCATCGGAGGTATCGGCGCTTACCTGTTGCCAGATGGAGCCGCCGAACTCGTCCTTGGTCTCACCCAGGGCGATGAGAACTTCCTTTTCGTCTACGGTGCCCAGCTCGTTGCCGATGGCCTTGTGTACGTCATCGATAACGCCCAGCACACCCACCACCGGGGTAGGCAGGATGGGCTCCTCGCCGGTCTGGTTGTAGAAGGAGACGTTGCCGCCGGAGACGGGGATGGAAAGCTCCACGGCGGCGTCGGCAAGCCCATGCACAGACTCGCGGAACTGCCACATCACGTCGGGGTTTTCCGGGGAGCCGTAGTTCAGGCAGTTGGTAATCGCCACGGGCTTGGCGCCGGTGACGGCGACGTTGCGGTAGGCCTCCGCCAACGCGAGGCGGGCGCCCATGTTCGGATCCAGCTTGGTGTAGCGGCCGGAAGCATCGGCAGACACGGCCACGCCGCGGCCGGTCTCCTCATCGATGCGCAGCACGCCGGCATCCGCATGGTGAGACTGGACGGTATTGCCGCGCACGTAGCGGTCATACTGATTCATGACTAAATCGCGCGAGCACAGCGCCGGGGAGGACACGAGCTTCTGCAGGGCCTCAACCAGGCCACGCTTGTCGGTGCCCTGGTACTTCTGCAGCTCGTCCTGCCACTCCGGGCGAGCATACGGGCGGTCATACTCCGGAGCTTCGTCCGCAATGGTGCCGGCCGGGGCATCCACAACGACCTCGCCCTGGTGACGAATGACCAGGTGGTTGCCCTCGGTGACCTCGCCAATCTCTGCACAGGTGACGTCCCAGTGCTCGCAGATCTCGCGGAACTTCGCCACGTTCTCCGGAGCTACAACGGCGCACATGCGCTCCTGGGACTCGGAGGCGAGGATCTCGGCCGCGGTCATATTCTGCGCGCGCAGCGGTACGTTATCGAGGTTGACCTCCATGCCGCCATCGCCGGAGGCCGCCAGCTCGGAGGTAGCGCAGGCCAGGCCCGCGCCGCCCAAGTCCTGGATGCCTACGACCACGCCGGCGTGGTAGAGATCCAAGCAGCACTCGATGAGGACCTTCTCCGCGAAGGGGTCGCCCACCTGCACGGCCGGCAGCTTGCGCTCGGCGCCGTCCTCGAAGGTATCGGAGGCCAGCACAGAAACGCCGCCGATGCCATCCAGACCGGTGCGGGAGCCGAAGAGCATGACCTTGTTGCCCTTGCCGGAGGCAAAGGCCAGCTTGAGGTCATCAACCTTGAGGGTGCCCACGCACAGGGCGTTGACCAGCGGGTTACCGGCATAGGTCTCATCAAAGACGGTCTCGCCGCCAATATTGGGCAGGCCCAGGGAGTTGCCGTATCCACCCACACCGGAGACCACGCCGGGCAGGACGCGCTTGGTATCGGGGGCGTCGGCAGGCCCAAAGCGCAGCTGGTCCATCACGGCAATCGGACGAGCGCCCATGGCCATAATGTCGCGGACGATGCCGCCCACGCCGGTAGCCGCACCCTGGTAAGGCTCCACGTAGGAGGGGTGGTTGTGGGACTCCACGCGGAAGGTCACCGCGTTGCCGTCTCCGATGTCCACGACGCCAGCGTTCTCACCAATGCCGGCGAGGATCTTCTCGCCCATCTCCTCGGTCATGGTCTCACCAAAGTAACGCAGGTGTGTCTTGGAAGACTTATAAGAGCAGTGCTCGGACCACATGACGGAGTACATGGTCAGCTCCGCATCGGTGGGGCGGCGGCCCAGGATGTCATGAATGCGCTGGTACTCGTCATCCTTCAGGCCGAGCTCCGCGTAGGGCTGCTGCTCGTCCGGGGTGGACTGTGCCTTTTCTACGGTGTCATTATGAACGGTCATGAAAATGGCCTCCTTAAACCGCCGGCGCCTGGGCGACGGCCTTGATGGCGGATACGAAAAGTCCCAGTCCGTCGGTGGATGGGCCGGTTAGCGTGTCAATGGCGTGCTCGGGGTGCGGCATGAGGCCCACAATGCGGCCGGACTCATCGCTCACACCGGCAATGCCGTTGACGGAACCGTTGTAATTATCGGTATAGCGGAAGACCACGCGGCCCTCGCCCTCGATGCGGGCGATATCATCATCGCCGGCCTGGAAGCGGCCTTCGCCGTGCTTGGCCGGCACCAGGATCTTCTGGCCCTGCTCAAACTCGCTGGTCCACGCGGTGGTGGAATTGGCCACCTCAAGGTAGGTATCGGTGCAGTGGAAGTGCAGGCCCTTATTGCGGGTCAGCGCGCCTGGCAGCAGGCCCGCCTCAGTAAGGATCTGGAAGCCATTGCAGATGCCGAGCACCGGCATGCCCTGCTTCGCACGATCAATAACGGACTGCATCACCGGCGCGAGCGCGGAAATAGCGCCCGAACGCAGGTAGTCACCATAAGAAAAACCGCCCGGCACTACTACCGCATCCACGCCGTGCAGATCGGTATCTGCGTGCCAGAGGCTTTTCACCTCTGCGCCGGCGGTGCGGGCAGCGCGAGCGGCATCTACATCATCCAGGGTTCCGGGGAAAGTGATTACTCCGATTGTGGCGGTCACTTACTTGACCTCCAGCCCAACAACCTCGTAGTCCTCGATGACGGTATTGGCCAGCAGCGTGGCGGCTACCTTCTCCAAGTCCTCTGCGGTGACGGAGTCATCGACCTCGAGCTCGAAGCGCTTTCCCTGGCGCACATCGCTCACACCGGATACCCCGATGCGACCCAGCGCGCGGACGACGGCTTGGCCCTGCGGATCCAGAATCTCCGCCTTGGGCATGACATTGACAACTACACGAGCCATGAAATATTTGCCTTACTGTATGGGGCTTTGGTCTGCGCGGCTTAGTTTAGTTGGCACCCCCGCCTTTTACCTAGACTCACCCCCGCAGTGTGGGTTTCACCCCGGTTGAGCAAACTCTACGTGAACCCCAAACGACGCTCTGGCAAACTTCGGCGTGCCCTTCAGCCTGGCCCGGCGCGGCGCTCTACTAATAGACGACGCACACTGTCGCTCTCTGTTTAAGGTTGAATCTATGTCTTCTCGCCGCCTCGGCGCGCTGGCACTTGCCACCGCCTTGTCCTCTGCCGCCCTTGCCGTTCCTACCGCCACGGCCGCCACCGATGGCTCCGCCGCAGTCATCTCCGAGGTCTTCGGGGGCGGCGGCAATAAGGGCGCTGCCTTCACCCATGACTTCATCGAGCTCTATAACCCCACCGATGCCCCGATTGACCTGACCGGATACACCGTGGAGTACTTCTCCGCCTCCGGCAATACCGGTGGCAAGGTGGAGCTTTCCGACACCATCGCGCCGCACGGCTACTTCCTGGTGCAGGGCGCGGCCGGCAATGGCGCGGGCGAGGCCCTGCCTGCCCCAGACGCCGAGGGCAACCTCAACATGTCCGGCTCCAAGGGCTCCGTGCAGCTTGCCGACGCCACCGGTACCCCCATCGATACCATCGGCTACGGCGCCGCTTCCCTCAAGGAAAGCACCGCCGCCGCGGGCCTGTCCAATACCAAATCCGCCTCCCGCGACGCCGAGGGCACCGATACCGATGACAACGCCGCCGACTTCACCACCGGAGCACCTACCCCGACCAACTCCGGTAACGAGGCCCCCACCCCGCAGCCCGAGGAGCTGGTCGAGCCCGAGCAGCCGGCTCCCGAGGGGGTCACCGCCATCGCCGATATCCAAGGCACCGGCGCCGAATCCCCATTCAAGGACCAGACCGTGGCCACCGAGGGCGTCGTCACCGGCGTGTGGTCCGAAGGTGGACTCAATGGCTTCACCATTCAGACCGGTGGTACTGGCAACGAGGCCACCGATGCCTCCCAGGCCATCTTCGTCTACATGGGTAACAAACCAGCCGATCAGTACCCTGCCCTTGAGGATTCCGTCGAGGTAACCGGCAAGGTCTCCGAATTCTATGGCTCCACCCAGCTCACCGCCTCCGCGGTCACGCAGCTCGATACCCCGCTGGAGAAGGTCACCCCGCTCAAGGTAGACCAACTTCCCGATGGCACCGAAGCCCGCGAGCCCTTCGAGCACATGCTCATCCAGCCAGCCGAGCACACCGTGACCAATAACTACTCGCTCAACCAGTACGGCGAGGTCGGCCTCGCCCCGGGCAAGGAAGCCCTGCGCCAGCCTTCCGATATCTTCTCCCCCTCCACAGATCCCAACTCCGATATCCAGAAGCTGACCAAGGACAACGCCGATAAGCTGGTCACCCTGGACGATGGCCGCACCCGCGACTATCTCAAGACCGACCAGAATACCCCGCTGCCGTACATCGCCCAGGATGATGCCCAGACCATCAAGTCCCTGCGCACCACCGATACCGTGACCTTCCAGCACCCGGTCATCGTGGGCTTCTCCCACGACCAGTGGCGCTTCCAGCCCACCACCCCGGTCACCGGCAACACCAAGGGCGCAGACCTGCCCATCTCTTGGGAAAACTCCCGCGAGGCCGAGCTGCACGCCATCGATGACGTCAAGGGCGAATACACCATCGGCGCCTTCAATGTGCTGAACTACTTCACCTCCCTGGGCGAGGAATTCGGCGGCAGCGCCTACACCGATCGCGAGGGCAATAAGGTCACCGTCAATCGCGGTAAGACCCGCGGCGCCTATACCCAATCAGCACTAGAAGACCAGGAGCGCAAGATTGTCGCGGCCATCAACGGCCTCGATGCCGACGTCATCGGCCTTTCCGAAATCGAAGATGGCTACGCCGTCACCGGTGACTTTACCCAGCGCGATAAGGCCCTCAAGCACCTGACGGAAAAGCTCAACGAGGCCGCCGGTTCCGAGAAGTGGGCCTTCGTCCCCTCTCCTTCCGAGGACGCCGTACCGGACTCCCCGGATGTCATCCGCACCGCGTTTATCTACCACAAGGATGTGGTCAAGCCCGTCGGCGAATCCCGCATCTTCCAGGATGATCGCTTCACCGGCACCGCCCGCGAGCCACTCGCCCAGGAGTTCCAGCCGTTAAAGGAGGGCGAGGAATCCTTCGTTGCCGTGGCCAACCACTTCAAGTCCAAGGGCTCCGTAGCCAAGGGCGACGCCGACTCCGGCGACGGCCAGGGCAATAACCCGAACGTCCGCAACGCACAGGCCCAGGCCGTCCTCGATGCGCTGCACAAGCAGGAAGACTGGAAGGACAAGCCGCTATTCGCCCTGGGTGATTTCAATACCTACACCCACGAGACCGCGCTCGATGTCTTCCGTAACGACGGCTTCACCGTCCCCGCCGAAAAGTACGAGGCTGACCCTTCCTACCAGTTCTCCGGCCTGCTTGGCACCCTCGACCACGTGCTGGCCAATAAGGTTGCCACCGGCACGCTTGACGACGCCCAAGTGTGGAACATCAACGCCGACGAACCCGTCGCCTTCGAATACTCCCGCCGCAACTACAACATCGTGGACTTCTACGATGACTCCCCATTCCGCGCCTCCGACCACGATCCGGTCAAGGTCGGATTCACCCTCGGCGCGGACGACTCCGCCGGCCAGCCAGACGATCCTGCGGATGATCCGGCGGATAAGCCTTCCGATGAACCTTCCGATAAGCCAGAGGACAAGCCCTCAGAAAAGCCCGGTAAGCCTGGCTTCGGTTCCACCTCCAGCACTAGCTCCGTCGGTGCCGGTATCGCCGCTGCCATCGCGGCCATCGCCGGCCTTACCGCCATCCCCGGCTTCCTCGCGGTGACCGGCAACCTCCAGAAGACCATCCCGGCCCCCATCTGGGGCATGCTGCCGCAGGAGGTAAAGAACTTCATCACCGGCCTGCAGCGCTAACCGCCCGCAAACGAAGACCCCGCTCGCTTTTGGATAAATCCCAGGCGAGCGGGGTCTTAATTTTTGTGATTTCAACGCCTAACCGCGTTTTCTGCCTACAGATGCGTGTTTCTTTCCAGCATTAGACAGAGGATTTAGGCCTCAAGCTTTGGCTTAGAGCGGTCAAACGCTAGCAAGAGCAAACCGATGATGACCCACGCAGCGAGGACACTCCACGCGCGAGTTGCCCCAGCGCCGTCAAAGTAGGAAATCGAGCGGATCAAGAAACCCGTGGAGCCGATGGGCATCAGTTGTCCTAGCGTGGACCATCCCGCAGGAAGCAGCCACGGTCCAGTAGCGAGACCGGACAGAGGATTACCCACGAAGATGGTAAGAACTGCACCGATTCCAATGCCCGGTGTCCCGATTAGCGCAGCAAGGCCCGCTGTAATTGTTGATGTCGCCAATATGCCCAGAGCAATTCCTAACCACTCCTGAAAAATATTTCCATCCAGGGTCCCATAGACTCCGTGCAACATCCACACCACAAGCCCAGCACCGAGGGCAGCAATTCCGGCAAGAGCAAAAAGCTTCATCCACTTGTGCCCGCGCAGCAGGAAGGCAGACAGTACAGCGGAGATAATGCCACCAAAGGCAAGGGGCAGCCCAAGCATTGAAATGCCACTTGCCTGCGGATCATCCTCGGTCAAGGGGGCAAGATCTTCAGTTTTTACCTGGGCGCCGGTGGCTTTTAGCTTCTTTGCCATGCCGTCGAGCATCTGCACATACGGACTGCCATTGCCGGAAGCCTCATAAACAGTAGCTTCACCCTTGCCAATGACTACCGCACCCACAGCCTCTCGGTTCTGCACCATCTCTTTGGCTCTATCCGAAGAATCCACGGAAATGAGATCCGGATGCTCTTCATGTTGTTCCATCTCAGATGTGATCTTTGCTTGAACTGGTTCGGGCCCAGCGATAGCAATGGGTACTCCGGATGGACCCGACCCAAATGATGGCGCCAGAAAGGCCCAGAGCATCAGAAAAATTACAACTGGCACTCCGAAGGTAATTGCAAGCATTTGCGGAAGGGGACGCCTCGTGGTCTTGGCGGTGTCCGTTCCGGCTGTAGAAGTAGACATGAGTGTCAGATGCGAGTTTTTGGTACCGGTGTTCTGGGGACTCGGTACTGTCGTGTTCCGGGTAGTTGGTACCGGGCCGAGGGGTGCGTCGGCCCGGACCG